>JALVXE010000134.1:0-1413 GCA_027038385.1 Thermotogaceae bacterium | reverse complement strand
GATCTGGGCTCTTGCACTTCACATCGAGAGGATAAACAGAAAGTCGAACGAGCTTTTAAAACCGCATGACATAAGAGGGCGCTACGGGATAAAGCAGCTCTTTCACCTTCCGCTCTTCGGAGAAACCGTGATAAGGAGGTGGGGCTCATGGAGAGTGGAAAGACGAGATTCGAAAGATTCCTCGAACTACTCGATGATGAGATAAAAAAATACCCCCACACAGGGGTAAACAAGATCTTAGGAAAGCTTCTGGCCGCTTTTCACACCAAACGGTTACCATTAACCGCTGAAGATTTCAAGTCATTCGTTTTAAATATAGCACAATACATCCCACCCACCAAAAGATTTTATGTTCATTTAATACTTGATCATGCCTTTAAAAACTTGAAGGAAGAAAGGGGTGATTTAGGTGAGCGAATTGAGCTTGCAGGAACGCTCTCTTCTTCCAAAGATCGATGAAACTTCGATACGTGAGCTCAAGCATCATTACGATATGTTTAGAACTCTTCAAAAAGAAGTTCTTGAAATGGGAGTTGATTACGGATGGCCTGCTGGAAGAAGACAAGGAAAACCCTCCCTGTACAAGTCAGGAGCTGAGAAACTCACAAGATTATTTCATCTTGTGACAGATTTTCAGATTGTAAAGATGGTCGAGGAAGAAGATTTCATCGAGTATATCTTTAAATGCACTCTTAAAACGCCAGATGGGCTTGTCGTTGGAGAAGGATATGGAGCAGCTAACAGTCGCGAGAAAAAGCACTGGAAGAGCGATCCCTGGGCGAACCAGAATACGATCCTGAAGATGGCAAAAAAGAGAGCGCACGTGGATGCTACTCTGACAGGCTTAGGAGCTTCTAATGTCTTCACGCAGGATATAGAAGACTACGAAGCCGAGATTATAGAACCGCCGATCTCAGACGCTCAGCTCAGAAAGATTCATGTGCTCATCAGAGAGTACGCAAGGGCAGTTGAGAAAGACCCCGAAGAGATCAAAGCGTCCATAAAAGAGAGGCACGGCGTACAGCACTTAAACGAGCTCACAAAGACTCAGGCTCATGAAATCATCGAGCAGCTTGATGATTATCTGAAGAAACAGCGAATCGAGACCTAAGACACCTCCCTCCTCGACCGAGCCCACTCAGGGCTCGGATCTTTCCCAGAAAGGAGCGGATAACATGGAAGATTTGATAGATTTCCCGGTCAGCGACGACTGGCTTGACTACTACCACCGGAAAGGCCTTACACCACGAAGCTCTGGGCGGTCTGATCCAGAGATCAAGCTCATGATGAAGCACATCGGGAAGCTGTACGAGCGCTTAGAACGCCAGGAAGCAGTTATCCAGACGCTTTTGGAGCACCTAACGAGCCGCCAGAGAAAAATACCCGATTACTTAGTGAAAAGTGGTACTAATG
>JALVXE010000133.1:721-9225 GCA_027038385.1 Thermotogaceae bacterium | reverse complement strand
AATTCGCATCTGAACCTACACCAGATTTCCAAGTCAAAATCTGATGAGGTATAATGATAGTACAGCTCCCAAGGAAGGGGGTGATGTTATGAGGATAAGCAACATCAGCGGGATGTGGGCATGGACCAATCTGTACAGCATCAACACTTCTATGATGAACCTCATGGAGCAGCTCACAACCGCCAACAGGATTCCGAGCGCCAGCTTCGATGTAGCAGGACTCACCATAGCGAACACCCTCAGAGCCCAGATGGAGGGATACTCGAAAGCCATGGAAAACGCTCAGTACGGTGTTAACTTGCTGAGCACGGCGGAAGGCGGAATGAACAGCATAGAGGAAAACCTACAAAGGATGAGGGAACTTGCGGTTCAAGCTGCTAACGGCACGCTCACTGACGCGGATAGAGCAGCCCTTCAGGAAGAGTTCAACCAGCTCAGACAGGGAATAGCCCAAACCGTTGAGAACACCCAGTACAACGGACAAAACGTTCTTGAAGGCTATAAAGGAGAATTTCAGACGGGCGCGAACGAAGGGGAGACGCTCCAGGTTCAGATACCAAACCTCAGCCCCGATAACATCAAAGCTAAGGTGAACAACGAGGAAGTGAATTTGAACGACCTTAACATATCCACCGCTCAGGGTGCTAGTCAAGCTGTCCAGGCTCTGGATCAGATGATCAACCAGGTTTCCCAAGCGAGATCGAACGTCGGGGCGTACGTGAACAGGCTTGAATCCGGTATAAAGAACATGGCCAGTGAGATGCTGAACATGACAGCATCCTACAACACAATAGCTGGTTTTGACATGGCACAGGGCATCATGGATCAGACCAGATTGATGCTCTTGTACGATTTCACAACAGGAGTCCTGGCACAATCCAACGTGAACAACGCAGCGGTTTTAAAACTCCTCGGATGAAAACAGTTTTACTGATATTGATATCTACTACATTTTTCTCGCTCAGCATAATATCGAGCGAGTATGGTGGTTTTGGAGATGAGATAACAAAGCTCATCGACGAATCCAAGAGGGCTTCACTCGTTGCCCTCTCTTTTGATGGAGAAATCGAAAGGATCCTTTCGGAAAAACCCCACTGGGCCATCTCCGAGTATCCGTCAAGAGCTGTTCAGAAGATAGACAGCTCCCCAGGGCTCCTTCACGCGAAATTCGCCATACTCGATAATGCGGTGATATTCGGTTCTATGAACTTCACGGACTCTTCTTTGTTTGAAGACTTCAACGACGCGATAGTGTTCACGGAGAGCTGCCCTCGGAACTTCTTCTCAAGGGTTATGGACGCCCTCTGGAAGGGATATATCCCCCCAAAAGAATGGAGATGTGCCGGTCTTGGCGAGTTCTACCTGTCACCTTACACTGATTTAGAACCGATCTACATTAGGATACTCGACAAGGCGAGAAAGTACGTTCTCGTATCCGTCTACGCTTTCACCGACATGAACGTATTCGGAGCTCTGAAATATCTTTCGTCAAGGGGTGTGTCGATAAGGTTAAACCTCGACGACTGGAACGAGGATTGGATACTCAAGGAGAACTTGAAAGACTTCGATGTTAGGATCTTCAAGAAGAGGACACTTCATCACAAGTTCATGATCGTCGACGGAAAATACCTGATAACGGGATCCGCGAACATCACGGAGAGCGCCTTCAGAAAGAACTTCGAGGCTATATTTGTCACTAACAGAGAGGATATAATCAGAGAGTACGAAGCGATATTTGAACTATCCCGGAGGTGGTGATGTGGTATTCGTCTTCGATCTGGACGGGACTCTTTTAAACGACGAAGAAAAGCTCAGCGAAAAGAATAAAAAAGCGGTGATCGAGGCGTCCAAGGAGAATCTCGTCATCTTCGCAAGTGGCAGAATGCTGAAATCCGTTTTGAAGCTATCAAGAGAGTATTTCGGCAGGGAATTCGTAACCATAGCTTACAACGGCGCGATGGTCTATATCCCGGGTGAAGGAGTGGTTTTTGAGAGAAATATAGACCCTCAAACTTCCAAAGAGGTAATTCTCGAGCTTAGAAAGAGAAAAGTTCACAGGCAAGCGTATGTCAATGACGAGCTGATGTCCGAGGAAGACAACGAGGAGGTAAGAGCCTACGCACGGCACTCAGGGGTAGACTACGAAGTTGTCAGCGATCTCGCAGAGATGGTTTCAAAACACGGATCTACCAAGATACTCTCGATATCCGATCCCGAGACTCTCAACGAGATAAGAGACGAACTCAGAGGGGTTTTCAAGAATCTGAAGATCTTCAAGTCCTTTCCAAACTACCTCGATTTCGTTCCAAAGAACGTTAGCAAAGCCCAGGCGCTCAGGATGCTCTCTGAAAAGCTCGGGTTCAACCTAAAAGATGTGATAGCCTTTGGAGACAACGACAACGACGTCGAAATGATAAAGGAGGTGGGATTTGGTGTCGCGGTCGAGAACGCCACAGAAACCGTTCTCAGAGTCGCTGACTACGTCACACGCAGCAACAACGAAGATGGCGTGGCTGAGGTTGTCTTCGGTGTTCTTTCTGGTTCTATCAAGCCTATGCCTTGGCTGGACCGTTCTTGACTACAAGCCGATACTATACAAAGAAGGGTATGTGATCTTAGACGTTCCGCTCCAGAGGCTCATGAGGGACGTATCTGATCTTGCACTCGGTGTGAATGGAAACATCAACTTAGCTAAAGATGTGGCCGAAGCCGTCGGCCAAGAGATGAAGAACATGGGAATAGACGCCATAGTTTTCGGCACCCTGGATACGCTGAGCAGGGACGATGAAGATCCTTTGAAGAGATTCTCAACTTCCCCGTACATAACGGCGAGGATAATCCAGCTCATGGCTGAGGGGTTCTCAGACGCCGGAATTCTGCCAATCATAGATGGAAGGGGAAAGATAGATAAGAATGTCGTGAAGGCTCTGGTGGAATCCAAAGCGACTTATCCCGTGTTTGTTGAGAATTCATCGAAGGCCGACGCTCTGAGAGCCTTGGGATATCAGGGAATTTTCTACACGAAGAGTGGCCCGATAAACGGCAAGGAGATATCTCTCGAATGGAAGAGCTTCAAAAAGATCGACTTTGAGAGTTTGAGAAAAGAAGTCCTCGAGAAAGCGATAGTGATCCTCAATCCGTTCGGCAAAGGAATATCGGTGAACGATCCCAAGGCAAATTCAAAGGTGTTGATCTTCTCGGCCGACGAGTGGCTCTACGAGATGGCTAGAAAAGTCGAGAAGGGGGATATGCCACCGACTGGAAGAAAAGTGTGGTAAAATTACCCAAAAGTCGATATACCGCGGGGGAGCTCCTAATCCGGGGCTGAGAGGAGGGCGGAAGTCCTCGACCCCTTGAACCTGATCCGGGTAATGCCGGCGCAGGGAAGTGGATTGAAAGCGCTTCCCGCCAAAGCTGGCGGGAAATTTTTTAACAGAGGAGGGATTTTCGTGAAGAAACTCGTGCTTATCATCCTGATGATTTCGGTGCTGGCGTTATCCGATCTCATCGTCTACACCTACGACAGCATGGTATCCGGCTTGGCAAAAGATATAGCTCCCGTGTTCGAGAGCATTTACGGTGAAAAGGTGAAATTCATGTCCTTTGGAGATGCTGGAAAAGCCCTCTCAAGACTCCTGATAGAGGGGAAGAAGACGAAAGCCGATGTGATACTCGGACTAGATCAGACGCTCCTTTTGAAAGCGAGGAAGTACGGGATATTGATGAGCTACAAACCCGTGAACTACCAGTTAATAAAAGAGAGCTTGAGACCTAAAGACTACACAGCCACACCCTTTGACTACGGGTCCATAGCTATCGTTTACAACACGAAGACCGTGAAGAAACCCCCAAAGAGTTTCGAGGACCTCCTCGATCCGAGGTTCAAAAGGAAGATAGTCATAGAGGATCCGAGAACTTCGAGCACGGGACTATCTTTCCTCCTATGGACCGTGGCTGTGTATGGAGATAGGTTCGCAGACTACTGGAAGAAGCTTAAAGAAAACATATTAACCGTTACGTCCGGTTGGGATGAGGCGTTCGAGATGCTCGAGAGGGGAGAAGCTGATCTGATGGTGAGCTATCTCACAGACGGAGCGTACAGCTATTACTACTACAAGAGTGCGAAATTTCTCCCCACTGTTATGAAAGAGGGCATGTTCGTTCAGAAGGAGTACGTAGGAATAGTCAAGTACACGAAAAAGCCAGAGCTTGCGAAGAGATTCGTAGAAATAATGCTTTCAGATTACGTTCAGGAGAAGATCCCGCTCAAACAGTGGATGTTCCCTGTTACGAACGTGAAGCTTCCAGAGGTATTTCAAAAGTACGTGCCAAAGATAGATAAAATGTTGGAAATGGACCCAGAGAAAGTCTCGAAAAACCTGGATAAGTGGATAAACGAGTGGGAAGAGGCGCTTGGAATGTGATACTTTTCGTATCCCTTTTCGTCATACTTCCGCTCGCATCTCTGATCTTCGTATTTCCACCGAGCCTTGACTTATCGAGGTACACCCATCTGATAGCCATGAACCTGCTCCAGGCGGCCGTCTCAGCGACGGTCGCCTTGATAGGTGGAATGACGATATCCTACCTTCTAGCTCACAGGAGAATGCCAGCTACCCTGAGAAGTTTCGTCCACGCTATATCCAAGGTTTCGTTCGTGTTTCCCGGAGTTTCGATGGCACTCGGTTTTTTGATAACCCTCGGGAAAAATGGATTGTTGAATCAAATTCTCAAGCCGTTTGGAATCCACTTCGACCTCCTTTACACCCTCATCGCGGTGGTCATAGGACATGCCTTTTACAACATACCCGTCGTCGTGTACATAACCGGGACCACTTGGGAGAGGCTTTCTGGAGAGGTGCTGGAAGCCGCAGAGATCAACGGAGCAAGCCCATGGGGGATGCTCAAATCCGTCGAAATCCCTCTTCTTCTTCCATCCATCGTTTCATCTTATCTGATGGCGTTTCTCTACTCATTTACATCCTTCGCCGTTGTGATGACCATAGGAGGCTTCAGATACAGAACTCTAGAAGTTGAGATATATTCAAAAGTGTCCATGCTCGATTTCAACGGAGCGTCTTCCTTGACGATCGTTCAAATGTTCATAGTAGCCACCGCGGCGATATCGGCATCACTTTTAAAAAGCCGAGATTTTCCATCAGGTATTCCAAAATTCAAAAGAAGGGGAACTCTTTCGGTGGTTTTCTCTTCCCTATTCCTACTGGGTATAATCATTCCAATGATCTCGTCTTTGGTTTATGGGTTTTTCAACCAAGGAGCTTTTAAGCTCCTGCGTGACAGGGGATTTGAATTTCTTGGAGAGAACCTATCATCCATACTGCTATGGAGCTTTTCGATAGCGACTTCAGCAGCTGCTATTTCAACTGTCGTGTCCACGATCTCTGGAAGATCCTCGTCTCGCGGCAGAGTGCTACCGGGGGTTTTCTCATCCATACCCACGGCCGTGTCCACAGCTGTTCTTGCCTTTGCATATTTATCAGTCTTGATAAAGTTTCTCACGGAAGATCTCTCACAGATAGCTCTCGTGATTCTACACTCTTCTATAGCCCTTCCGATGTCACACAGAATAATGGAGAGCGGATGGATGACCGTTCCAAAGGAGATTGAGGAGGCCGCCATGGTCGACGGTGCAGGAAAACTCCGCATATTCTTCTCCGTCGACCTACCGATGATACTCCCGGCGATCATCAGAACGTTCACCCTCTCGATTGCGATATCACTCAGCGAATTGGCTGGAGTTCTCATACTGTCTGGAGGAAGGTTCATGACCCTTTCGTCAGCTGTCTACAGACTGATGAGCTCGAGACATTTCGCAGAAGCCACTGCTCTGAATTCGATCCTAGTTCTGATAGTTCTCGGGATATTTTTCCTTGGCGAGCTCTCAACCCAAAGAGCCTGACTTGACTACAAGTCGAAATCTTTACTCACCTTAGAATAACAACTATAATGCTCTTGTAGTCTTTCTCCAGAGGTGATGAATTTGAATTGGAAGGATAGAGTGTGGAAAACCATCTGGGAATTCGTTTACGCAGTAGTTGCAGCTGTGATAATAAGGCTCTACGTCTTCGAGACGATGCTCGTTCCTACACCTTCTATGGTGCCGACGATACAGGTGGGAGACAGGCTCTTTGTGGAGAAGATAACATATACCACGCGCCTTCCAAGAATTGGGGAGATAGTCGTTTTCTGGTCACCAACACCGGACGAAAGGGCTCAAAAGATGCTGAGGTTTTTTGACAAATTCATGGATATGTTCTCACCGCGGAAGTTCAAAGGCCATGTGAAACTTGTCAAAAGACTCGTTGGAGAGGCCGGAGATACCCTAGAGATAAAAAAAGCTTCTGATGGGAAATATCACCTATTCGTCAACGGCAAGATCCCAGATCCCCTGAAAAACATAGAGTACTTACCAGAAGGAATCTTTCAGTATCCTTCGCTTTTGAATTGGCTTTACAGAGCGAGCAAAGTCAGAAACGATCCGAAAAAATACACAGAACTCCTTCTTGAGATAGCAAAAGAATCTGGAGAGCAGGAGAAATTCCTTAGGGATCTCTTCGTTCCAACAATAAGATACGTCAAGTCCAGGTATGGAGAGGATGGCGTTAGAAAGTTCATTTCGGAGACCATAGCGTTCCCATCCGACGAGCTCGTTATCCTCATGAGAAAGATCGGTGTCAGGGTAGACAGGCTATCCTACATATTAAATGAAGCTAAGAAAGTGGCCGAGATGAGCAGTGAATATTCTGTTGAGGACATATCCGCTCCGTTTTTGGTCTTCAGCATAGTTGGAGGAAAAAGCGATCTTACAGGCGACAAATTCTACCCGGGCGAGCCTTATGATAAATACTACGAGGAGTACCTCTCAAAGTTAGATCTTTCAAAGTACATAAGAAGAGCGAAAGACGGCCACGTGATAGTCACCATACCAAGAGGCTTTTTGTTCTTCATGGGCGACAACACAAGAGAGAGTCTGGACAGCAGGTTCTTCGGCTTCGTCCCGAAGGAAAACGTCATAGGCTGGCCCATCTTGAGGATTTGGCCGCTCAACAGATTTGGACCGGTCCAGATAAGAGAAAGAAGGGGCGAGTGATCAGTCCAGAGGCCGGGATAACAAGATGACCGACGCCAAAAGTGCTTTGATGGAAAAGATAAGAAATTTAGATGAAAAAAATTGCTAAGAAGCTCCTTGACGAGTGGGGTGGCATCATGCTTCAGATAGAGCTTGAATCTGATGAGAGTTTCCTAAAAGATGTTGAGAGAGCGCGAAACGGAGAAGAACTAATGGATCACGACGAGCGATGTTCGTTTTCGCGGGGATGCTTACAGATAGTATTTAAAGATCCACCACATGAAATCATCACCGTGATCTTTCCGTCTCGTAAGCTTTAACGATATCCACTGGCGTTATAAGGTAAAGATCCGAATTTTTCATCTTCAAAAGATCTTCTTCAAATCCACTCTTGGAGAATATGGCGTAGACCTTTCTCTTTCTACTGGCATCTACATACTCACTTCTGAGAAGGAGTTTCCGATAGTCGCTCACCCCTACTTTCTTTTCCGACCATTTACATTCTCCAAACAACACATTCTCCTCGTCATAAGCGACGAGATCTATATCGTATGACTCGCCTTTTCTGTGCGGGACCTTCCCCCAATGTTTTCCAACAGCTCTTGGTACGAAACCGAAGAAGTCTGGATTTTCCAAAAGAAATTTTTTGCATATTTCTTCAAATTGAAAACCCATGTACTGATTAAAACCACTCCATGTAATTTCAACGGCCTTTTTTAGAGCGTATTCCATGATGGAATAGTTCTTGTAGATATTTCTGAAAAAGAAATTGTAGTAGTGATCGGCGATTCTATACTTGTAATTTCTCTTTTTCTTGGACAGCAAAGGGCGATCTTTCAACAGAAGTTCATATATCTGAGAAAGCTCGTTTAGATATTTGTAAGAACTCAAGCTTTCCTTCCCTCTTTTTGTACACGAAATCCATGAGACTGAGGATAAGTCCCCGATTTATACATTCTTAGCCTGTGTATCGGAGAAACTAATCAAAATGATCCATGATTTCAACGTACAAACTATAATGATGAAATAAATTCACTAATGCGGGGCACTACCAAATCAACAGCAGGGATCTTTGGAAGAAAAAATCACCTAGCGACAAACCGGAGTTAAAGAAGAATCATTGCTAGTCCATAACGAAAAGTTCGAGTTTCGTAGTGCCAGAGCTCCCTAACTAAAATGGGAAATATGTTATGTCATAGGCCTTCGAATATTAAATTTACCTAACACTTGCTTTGGCTTGTGCTAAGAGATATTTATCATACTCTTTATTGAAAAGCCTGTTAAATAGCTCATATTTTGCTCTAATTTTTCTGGCTCTGACCCAATTAAACACCCAGGTAAACATCATTACTCCAGGAGCAATAAACTGACCTCCTGGGACAAAGAGCAATGTTACAATAGCAGCATTTAAAAG
>JALVXE010000133.1:0-711 GCA_027038385.1 Thermotogaceae bacterium | reverse complement strand
CTATAGATCTCAAGGTGACATCTATCGCTACATAAATAACGGGTGCCATCGCCCCCGAAAACAAAAATGACATAAGTCCAATGGACTGAGTATCAGCGGACAGAAAAATTTCTGAAAACATCCTGGAGATAAGGAAATTCATACCGACAGTTATACCGCTTGTTATTCCAAAAGTTTTAAGCGTGCTTTTCAATACTGTCAGCATATCAACATTCTCGAAAACCAACTGATATATGAAATCAAGAGCACTTAGGATACCGGCATACTGTAGAGCTCTGATGGAAGCAAGTTTGAAAAACTCTTCTGATAGAATTTTCCTTGCTTCAACCACTGATTCGTACGGAACACCTGCTTTTGTCGTGGAATCTTGAATTATGTGAAATGCCCAGGCTAACTTTTTTTGCGAAATCGAAAGTTCAGAATCATCATAACTCAAGAGTTTTTCTAGACTATCTATATCGTGTCCCCATCTCTCTCTGTGATGCCATCCCCCAGGCACACTGGAACCTGGAACGGTATCTATAGCTCTGTTAAACGCTAATAATTGATCGTTTTCTGCGGGAATTCCCATAATATTTAGCATCCTTGCTATTTCGTACACATGATACATTGCAGGTAGTCCAAAAATAAGCGTTGTTACTGTAAACAAAAAAATTATCAAAAATTTTTTCATAATCCTTGCCCCCTTTTCATGAAGATGGAGATCGTTTT
>JALVXE010000132.1 GCA_027038385.1 Thermotogaceae bacterium | reverse complement strand
CTGTATATCTCGGCCATTGTTTTGACGAGATTTCTTAACCCTTTCGCCCTGAATTCTCCTGGATTTTTGTCGCTGAGCTTCTCTATTTTTCTAACCTCTGCGTATGAAAACTCGTATCCAAAGGGATTCTCCTGCCAGAATCTTTTTAATACTTCTCCGATAAATTCTCCTTCAGGTGTGTCGGAAACAAGAAGGTAAGCGTTGTCAAAATGAGGGATTTTGCCGCTCTCTAAAAGACTCACAGTGGAATTTATCTCAGCTCCAAAACCGAGGTTGTTCAGTGGATCATCGAGTCTGCTAAGGTAATCAAGAGCTCCATCAACGCTAAGGTTATCCCTTATGTTCTCAGGAAGACGGTTCCACAGACTTGCACCAACAGTGATCATAAGGGTACTCACCATATCCCTCCTCTTTATTCTGTTTTTAAAAATACTCTCCTTCCGTAAAAAGCCATTCCAATGGGAATCACCTTATATCCAAGCTTTTCATACTTCTCTTTGTATCCTTTTTCTCTTATCTGTCTTATCGCTTCCTTCGCTGTCTCCTCGAGCTTGCTCTCAGACTCAGCTCGCTTCAATTCCATAACTAGAGCATATTTTCCGTATCTTCTCTCTTTCGGATATATCGCAACATCCACCCTTCCATATCCACTCTCAGCTTCAGTCTCTACCACATACCCATTCGTTCCCAAAGACAGCATTCCCAAGACAAAAGCTTTATACACACGCTCTGCATCGTCATACCCGATATCAAAATAACTCAAGCTGCTCGTTAAATACCTCTCAAGAAGTCTTATAAATCTAATAGCATTCCCTCTCACAATCGCTTCTCTCAGCGCTCTTATCAGGTCATACATGGCAACCTTTGTTGTCCTTTCAAGCCACAGCATTACGCTATCTTTGTAAAATTCTTCTACTTCCTTGTTTGGAATAGACACGCTGTATTCTTTTCGAGATACCTGAACAGCGTTGATATACCCAGCACTTGCAAGGAGTGTCCATACACCTGAGGGGTTCTGGTCTATCTCTCTCAGTGATAAGAAGGGATCTATAGGGACTACGAGCTCATCTTTAGATAAAAGCTTGTCAAGGTATTCTTGTAGGAATGGATTTGTTTCTATCTGTTTTATTATGAGGTCATTACTCGATGTATTTATCCAATATGGCTGGAGTGATTCTTCTACAGAATGCCCGCCTAATCTATAGTGCACATAGTAAATAACGCTCCATGGGTTGTAGATACCTTCAACACCACCGAATACATAGCCGTTGTACCAGTCCCTAACGGCAGCCATATCGTTTTCTAGTCCATAGTACTTAAGCATCTCAAAGACTTCATCTTCTGTAAAGCCATAATGAGTTTGCATGAATTTGTCGAAGATAGTGTAGGTGGCTACGTTGTTAAGACCTGAGAATATAGATTCTTTTGCTACTCTGTAAACGCCAGTAAGTATTGCGAACTCTAGGTATGGATTGTCTTTGAGTGCTGCAGTTAGAAGGTCTCTCATGAAGGCAACCATCATTTTGTAGTATTTAGGGTCTTCTTCTTGGTAAGTGTACGCCGCTTCTATTGGTACGTCATACTCGTCTATGAGAAGGATTACTTTCTTTTTATATTTCTCATAGAGCATCTTCGTCATAAGCTTCAGAGTGTCTTCGTAGTTTGCTATGTCTTCCCTTCTCATTATCGCTTGCACTATGTATTCATCTTCTTTGCTAACATCCCCTACGATCTTCAACACTTCTCCCAAAAAAGACGCCAAAGTGTTCTTCAGTTTTATCTCAGCTTTTTCCCATGTTATCGGTTTTACCTCCTTGAACGATACGAACACGACAGGGTATTTATGGTAGTTCTCGTTAACGAATTCTTTTTCATCCATTATTTTCAATTCATTGAATAGATCTCTTCCATCTATTGAATAGAATTCTCTTATCATGTCCATATTGAGAGTTTTCCCGAATCTTCTTGGGCGCGTGATGAGTTTTACTTTTCCTTCAAGCATCTTTGCGTCTTTTACCAGAAGGGTTTTATCAACGAAATAATACCCTTCGTTTATTATCTCTTCGAAGTTGTTAACTCCTATTGGGAGTCTTTTCA
>JALVXE010000131.1 GCA_027038385.1 Thermotogaceae bacterium | reverse complement strand
GGTAAGTTGCGAGCTTTTCTTTCTCCTCCTCCCTCTTCTTTTCAATTTCTCTGAGGAGCCTCTCTTTCTCCGCTCTCAGTTTTTCTATGTATTCGTTCCAGACTCTTATCTCAGAACCGGTGACTCCATTTGAAAGAGTCTCTATCTTTTTTTCTTCCTCCATCTCTATGGAGTTTTCCAATACCCTCAACTTGTTTTCCAAATCGGCTATCTCATTTCTAACCCTGACGAGTTCTAGTCTCGCCTCTTCTTCCTCATTCTGACGGAGCCTGAGAATCGATTCCAACCTGAATCGAAATCTCAAGACTCCACCTCCAAATCCTCGTTGGCCTCGATGAATTTCGAAAGGGCAAAATCGTGGTATTTCTTTTCGTTGCCCTCAATTTTGGACTCTGAGAATATCCTGATTATCGGTTCTGTACCACTCGCCCTGACCAAGACCCATCCGTCTTCGAATATGACCTTCGCTCCGTCTGTGAGATCAACCCTGTATCCCTCACTCTCAACGAGTTCTGCAAACCTCAAAACAGCGGATTTTCTATCGCCCCTCACTCTGATTTTGTCCTTTATTTGATAGAACTTCGGAAGTCCAGATATCAAATCCTCAAAAGACTTCCCAGATTTTGAAATCGCCTCCACTATCTTCACAGTTGTGAAGATTCCATCCCTTCCAAGTACGAGATCTGGGAATATGACTCCTCCATTCTCCTCACCACCTATAACCCCGCCAACTTCCAGAAGCTTCCCGGTAACCACCAGATCTCCAACTTTCGTTCTGTATACATCCACACCGAACTCTTTCGCCACCTCGTCTACGATGTTAGAAGTTGCCACGGTGGTGACAACAGGTCCTTTTTTAGCTGAAAGTATGAACTTCTCAACGAGTGCGAATGTCTTATCACCCTGAACGAACTTCCCATCACTCGTCATGAAGACCGCCCTGTCCGCATCGCCATCCTGTGCTACAGCTAGATCTGGAGAGAGGGCTTTCACTATTTTTTCGGTATCCTTCAAGTTCAACTCATTCGGCTCTGGATTCCTCGCCGAGAAGAATCCGGATACGTGGGAATTCACCGACAAAACCTTGCATCCAAGTATTTCAAGGAGTTTTGGAAGAATCAAAGCGCCCGCTCCACCCGCCTCGTCTGCCACAACGAAGGGCTTTCTCGATCTTATCGAATCCACATCTATCCGCTCTAAAACGCTCGAAAAGTAATCGATCTTCATATCCTTCGATGACCTGCTCCTGGTATCCCACCAAGGAGCTTTGTAGAACTTCCCGTCCTCGAATATGTCCTCTACTATCGATTCTTTCTTTCTTGAAAGTCCCATACCGTTACCTTCAAGGAGTTTTATGCCGTTGTATTCAGGAGGGTTGTGGGATGCGGTTATCACAGCCCCTCCATCGACTTTAAGAAAACGGGCTGAGAACTGAATCAGCGGAGTTGGAAGAGTTCCAACATCTATCACATCAACACCAGAAGATGTGAGGCCCGATATGAAGGACTCTTTTATAGATTCTCCCGTTCTCCTTGTGTCCTTCCCTACAACAACCTTTGGCTCGTCCTTGAGAGATTTCAGAAAAGTTCCAAAAGCCCTTGCCATCTTTATAGCGAACTCCTCATTCAAAAAATCGGGGTACACTCCCCGTACCCCGAAAGTTCCAAATATCTTTCCCATCTCCCCACCTCACAAGTTCAAGTTTAGATAAGCTTTTATCAGGAGATTTCTAACCAATTTCTTTCTGTACTCAGCCGAGGCTCTAACGTCGCTTATCGGTTTCACCCTATCGGAATATTCTTTCGCCAGAGCTTCAAAGAGCTCTCTCTTTGGTTTCTCACCGATGAGTTTCTCTTCCAAATCCTTGAATCTGACAATCGTCGGCCCGACCGATCCGTAGGCTATCCTGGCGTCTTCTATAACATTTCCTTCCATCTTTATCGCCACGGCTATACTAGCAATCGATATGATCATGGCATTTCTCCTTCCCACCTTCTCGTAGTACGTCATGTACCCCTCCAGAGGCTTCAGAGATATGGCGTATATGAATTCGTCATCTGGCAGATCTACCTTTCCAGGCCCCTTTACAAACTTGTCTATCGGAACTTTTCTCAT
>JALVXE010000130.1 GCA_027038385.1 Thermotogaceae bacterium | reverse complement strand
CCAGCTTCCATCTTCAGCTATATCCTCTGCCTCGATGTTTATTCCTCTGCACTCCATACCTTCGACGATGTCCATCAGATCATCTGGATCCATCTCCGTCTCCACTTTGAAAGCGTACATATCCCTACTCCTACTGACCGTCCCTAGGAACTTCACATCGCTGAGCTTCTTCAAACACCTCTTTATCTTCACACCCGTTGACAGTTTGTCTATCTTGAACTTCAAAACGATTTCTCTTTCAACCGGAGCCATGAGGTTGTGAATCTTTATGGCTATTGCATCCCCGCTTATGTTGTACAGCTCCATATCCAGATCGGAGCTTAAATTCTCCTTCATAACCTCCCAAAGCTTATCCGGGGTGTGATAAGTCCTCAGAGCGAATATCACGGTTTTTCCGGTTATCTTCTGTCTTGTGACGCTCATGACATCGGGAAGGTTTTCTAAAAGCTTTGAAATCTCCCCTATCCAATCTATGTTGTCTAGATCCATCCTAACCCTTATGTTCTTTGGGTTGAAAGCGTACTCTGCTCTGTCTATGTATATAGTTTTAACCACGTCACTTGCCATCTTATCTATGCTCGCTTTACTCTTATCGCTTTTGAGTATCCACTCTATCACCTTTTCCGGTGAGTATCCAGCGTAGGTTTCCGTGAAAGACAACGATCTTGCTTTTCCCGTATCGGTTCTGACTATTTGAATGTCCGATCTCATAGAAACAGAGCAGACGCCGTAATCACTGTTGTACCTTCCCACATAGTCAGTCTTCACAAGAATTATGTAGGACGCTATATCCTTCGAGACACTCGATATGTTCTGGAGATCCTCAGAGCTTACTCCATAGCTTTCCAGCTTTTTGTTGTACTCAGCAAGGGCGCCTATCTCTTGAACCTGAAGGCCTTTGTCCGCCAATTTTCCCTTGAATCCCAACTTTTCAAAGAAATCTGGTTTGAAGGGATAAGAGCATTGAGAATATCCGCTTTCGTTTCTGTACTTCTCGGCTATGATCACGCCAACCGTTGGAGATCCAACTTCCTTCATGAGATCCGATAACCTTTTCTCAACGTTTTGCTTCATCACGTCCACCTTGGCTTTCACATACCAGTAAGTTCCGGTTTCATCGGATTCCTTCTTCTGGGAGAGGATCTTCACGATCTTCACGTAACCTTCAACCGTGGAAAAAACTACATCCTTAACTGGTGTGAGGTCTTCCAGCTTCGTGAGGGATTTTATGAAAGCACCGTTGACTTGCTCCAGTGCATTTCTCTTGGCATCGTCTTTAGCAGCTTGGAGAGTGTCTCCGTACCCCTCAACGATTACAGTTTCTGCAAAAACTACGTACATTGAAAAGGCAAATAGCAAAATCAAAAACTTTCTCACACTCACCACCTCCCACAGGGTAATGATACAACAAAAAACCGGCGGGAATTCCCGCCGGTCATAGCCATCTTCAGAATTACTTCTTGAGAATTCCACGCATTATCATCGATATAACCTTTTCAAGGATACCGGGTTTCTCCGAATGGACCATGGACCCGAATATCAAATTCGCAGCCGCTACCGGATCTATATCGTCATAGATAGCGTTGTACTTCTTCCCTTCATCTATAAGGTTAGCCACCTTATCCAGAAATCCTTCATATCTGTCTCTGAGATCAGCCCATTTGTCCTCACTCATAACGGAAGCTCTCTCTTTATTTATGACTTCTGATATAACCTTTCTGTTCGTAACAAAGTCGATATAGGCTTTGAGAAAGCCCTTGAGCTTTTTCATATAGCTTTTCTCGTTCTCTATATCATCGAAGAGATGCTTTTCAAGCTCGTCGAGAGATCTATCCCAAACCTCTTTGAAGATCCTATCCTTACTTGGAAAATAGTAGTAGATAAGAGCTTTCTTGACACCCGCTCTCTTCGCTATCTCGTCCACGCTCACACCGTTGAAACCCTTCTCAGAAAAAGCCTGCATAGCCGCGTTGAGTATCCTCTCTCTCGTATCCATTCGGATCTCCCCCGAATACGTGAGGGGGAACCCCCTCACTTAGCTTCTGCTGCCATGTACTTCTTATCGACAGCCAACATGTTCTCTTTGTTGGCGTATCTCTTCATCCTGGTCTCATAGTTGTATATTCCACGGAACACAGGAT
>JALVXE010000129.1:2681-9474 GCA_027038385.1 Thermotogaceae bacterium | reverse complement strand
AAGACCACGTATGCAAACTCTGGAAAGTTCGGTGCGGACATCGTTCAGAATTACCTGTACAGATCTGAGTTCGTCACTCCAGACGGCGAGAAGATAGCCATCCGAATAGCCAGAGACGGTAAGTGGAAGTTCTTCAAGTTCGAAAGACTTTACAGGATCTCGTTCGAGCAGGATGAAGCTAGGGGCAGGAGAAAAATGGTGATCGTGAACACTCTCACTGGAAAAAAACTCATTGAAGAGGATGGGACGTTTTACGATGTATCAAAAAACGGTGAGAAACATTTCGTAATAGGCTATATAAGCTTTGTAGGTTGGAGAAACTTTCTCAGGATAATAAAAGATCCCGACATATCGAAACCTTTCCTGAAGATCTTCTCGTGGACTTTCACCTGGGCTACTCTGAGTGTTCTCTTCACCTTCGTCATAGGATTAGCTTTTGCACTCGTTCTGAACGACAGGACTCTTCGCGGGCGAACGATCTACAGGACACTCCTGATAATCCCCTGGGCGATCCCTGCGTTCATATCCGTTTTGGTTTGGAAAAACGGTATGTTCAACGAGACTTATGGAATAATAAACAGGTTCGTCCTTCCAAAGCTGAGGCTTTCTCCTTTGAAGTGGTTCAACGATCCGTTTTGGGCTAAAACCGCGGTCCTAACGGTGAACACTTGGCTTGGATTCCCATACATGATGACGGTTTCCTTGGGAGCCCTTCAGTCCATACCTGACGAGCTTTACGAAGCGGCTCAGATCGATGGAGCTGGGAGATGGAAAAGGTTCTGGAGAATCACATTTCCGCTCCTCATGACGACAGTTTCACCTCTCCTCGTTGGGTCCTTTGCTTTCAACTTTAACAATTTCGTAAACATATACCTGCTCACAGGCGGAGGACCACCTCTTCCAAATACGAACACTCCTGCTGGAGCTACCGACATACTGATATCCTATACGTACAAGTTGGCTTTCGAAGGGGGCAGAGGGCAGGACTTTGGATTTGCGTCTGCGATATCGATGATAATATTTCTGATAGTCGCTGGAATATCCTTTGTGAACTTCAAGCTGTCTGGGAGCTTTGAGGAGAATCTGCGGTGAAGGTACTCCAGGTAGTGTTAGTGACATTCCTCTGGGCCTCTGTACTTTTGATATCAAAGGAGGTCAGTCTTCCCTCGACCGTTTTCGTCTTTTACAGGACACTCTTTTCGCTCCTGGTAATCGTTCCGATGACTTTGATCAGGGGCGAACTGGAAAAGCCCAGGATGAGTCATGTGATCAGCGGCCTTTTTCTATCACTAAACTGGATATTTCTCTTCATGGCGGTTCCACTAGTTGGACCGTCAACTGCAGATTTCATCTACTACACCGCTCCGATAATATCTCTTATACTTTCGAGTTTTTTTGGAGAGGAGATACCGCTATTTTCCTGGATAGCCGCCATTGTGTCGTTCACAGGTGTTGGATTGATATTCTCCTTTTCTTTCTCAAACCCTTTGGGAATGCTTTACGCGTTCCTAGGAGCTCTCTTTTACGGATCTGTTGTTGTAATGGGGAAGATGATCAGATCGTCTCCGACGAGCATAACGCTTTATCAGATGGTAATATCCGCCATAGTCACCTTACCATTTGCTCTGAACTATCACGTTCACATATCCTTGAAATTGCTAGCATGGCTCATCGTGGCCGGAACTCTCAACACAGGTATAGCTCTCATGTTATGGTGGGATGCTTTGAAAAAACTCGGCGTGAAGACTGCCTCTGTTCTTTCTTATCTCGATCCGATGTTCGCCCTGGTTTTATCTTCGCTGATTCTCGGATACCGTCCTGGAGTTTGGGAAGTGCTTGGAGGAGTACTGATACTCACGGGCGGTATAATGGTAAGCATCAGGAGCAGATGGTAAGATGAAGGAAGTCAGCCCACTGATAATATCTGCTAGTAGGAGAACGGACATACCAGCATTTTACATGGATTGGTTTCTCTCGGAGTGGGAAAAGGGTTGGACCGAATGGGTAAATCCATTCAACAGGAAGCAGAGAAAAAAGGTTCTTTTTAAAGACACTGAATTGGTTGTCTTTTGGAGCAAGTATCCAGTGGGAATACTCAAAAATCTCGAGAGTATCGATTTCGACTTCATGATTCTGTACACCGTGAACTTGTACCCGGAGTTTGAAGAAAATCTTCCAAGTTTGAAGATCAGAACGGATCTCTTCAAGAAGTTGTCAAGCACCCTGGGACCTTCAAGGATCGTGTGGAGATTCGATCCGATAATCCTATACAACGATCTCTCTGTAGACGACATAGTATTCAGATTCGACGTTATATCCAAAGAGCTTGAGGGATACACAAAGCGCGTGATAATAAGCATCATGACTCCTTACAAGAAAGTTTTATCACGTATGAGAAAGAGGGGTTTTTTCGTGAGGAACCCTTCTGAGAGCGAAGTTTTAAGGCTCGGGAAAACCCTGAAGGATATATCATCGGGTCGTGGGATGGAGGTGCAGACCTGTGCGGATAGATTCTGGAAGATCTTTGAAGAAGTGGGAGTGAAAAAGGGGAGGTGCATAGATCCGGAGTACATAGAGAAGACGTTCGGAAATAATAAAAGACTTGTTGAGGGGTTGAAGAAACTTAAAAAAGATCGAGGGCAGCGTAGTCTCTGTGGGTGTGTCGAGAGTGTGGACATAGGCAGATACAACACTTGTAAATTCGGTTGCACATACTGCTATGCCATATGATAAAATCTGCAAAAAGCAGGGGATGTGGTCATGATAAAGAAGTTCAAGAGCTTTGGAAGCATAGTAGCGTTCCGTGTGATAATCTCAATGGCGATCGTCATGATCGCAACGTTTCTTGTCGCCGATTACACTTTAACAAAATTCATAAACAAAAACTATGAAAATCTCTTGAACATCAGTATAGAAGGTATCCAATGGGACATAAACGTTCTGAAGAAGAAAATCCTCAAGGAAGCCAACGAGTACGTCTCGAAGAACGTATCTCCTATGTACCTTGACTACGCAGTCTCCGATGGAACCGTGGTTTACAACGGTACGAGATTGCCAGATAAATACATCTTGAAGATAGCGTCTTCTGGACCCTCGGGATCACTGTTTGGAATACCGTACTGGAACATTAGAGATGGGAATCTAACAGCCGGCGTCATAGTGGACGAACTCATTCTCAGAAGATTTGTAAGAGACGTCAGGGGAAACGGCTTCGTGGCCGTAAAAGCTGGAAAAACCGTGGTCCTTCCGTTCTTCCTGAAGAACACGGAGATAGAATCCGTTATCAGAAGAGGATTAAGAAAATCCGTAATCTTTGTGAACGACCAAAGGTATTTCTTCAAATCGTTTTCACAGGACGGGTTGATATTCTACACCTTCCTCTCTGCAACCGTGTTTGACGAGATAAAACTCGGTCTGCTCGAAGTTTTGCTTTTATCACTTATCGTTGGGATATCGGTCGTCGCGTACATATCTCACCTCGTTGCAAGGTATCTGAGCAAGAACCTTAGAAAGATATTAGACGGCTTTGAAAAGCTTCGAGAGGGAAGTTTTGAATTTCTGGACATACCGTCCCATGACGAGCTTGGAATGATTATGGGAGAGTTCAACGTAACAGTCGCCGTCCTAAGAGACGCAATGGAGAAGATGAAGATGGCCAAAGAAATGGCGGAAGAGGCCAACAAGACCAAGAGTATGTTCCTCGCATCTGTTTCCCACGAGATAAGGAACCCACTCAACTCGATATTGGGGTTCACAGAACTCCTTCTGAAGGAGGAAAAGGATCCGAAAAAGCGCGAGTACTTGAGCACTATATACAAGAGTGGAGAGCACCTTCTAAACGTCATAAACGACATTCTCGATCTATCCAAGATCGAAGCGGGGAAAATGGAACTTGTCTATGAGGTCTACGATCCGAAGAAACTCGTAGAGGAAGTCGTTCAGATGTACCAGCCACAGGCTATGAAAAAGGGAATAAAGATATTCTCGGAGATAGACAAAGACATACCAGATAAGGCCGTTGCCGATCCTTTTAGGGTGAAGCAAATACTCATAAACCTGGTGTCGAACGCCGTGAAGTTCACGGATGAGGGATACGTCAAGATAAGGCTTTACAGGGAAGGCGAGAATCTCGTCTACGTCGTTGAAGATACCGGAATAGGGATCCCAAAGGAAAAGGTTCAGAAGATATTCGAACCTTTCACCCAAGCGGATGCCACAGTTTCCAAGAAGTACGGTGGAACAGGACTTGGATTGTCCATATCTAAGAGACTCGCCAACATGATGAAAGGAGATCTTTGGATAGAGAGCGATATAGGGAAGGGCACGAGAGTATATTTGAAGATACCGATCAAAGTGCTGAGGGAAGAAGAGATATCGAAGATAAGAAAGGTGAAGAACGAGAAACTCGCGATCGTTTCGATAAACAGGGAGGATATCAAAAACCAAGTTGTCTCTTTCTTGAGAGATCTTGGCTTTGAGATAACCGTCAAACAATCTATTGAAGCCGTGAAGGAAGAAATTTCCTATTTAGAGCCAAGAGTGATATTGGTCGAGGTTGAAAAGACCTCAGACGTTGGGGGAAAGCTCAGGGAGATCCCAACGATAGCGTTCATAAACTCTGGATCCAAGATAAGGCTGAAAAACGTCCTCTTCCTTCCCGTGGATATAGACGCCGCAGAGATGCTGAACGATGTCATGGATTTCCTGGACATATCCACAAAAGAGGAGATATCCGTTGCGATAGTCGACGATAACGATGTCAACAGGACTCTCATATCTAAGATGCTCGACAAGATATCGACAACGGTTAGGAAAGCTGAGTTCGAAGATGGACTTCAGATAGTGAACGCGGTTGAAAGTGGGGAAAATTTCGACCTGATACTCCTGGATGTTCAAATGCCCAACATGGATGGCTACGAAGCATGCAGAAGACTCAGAGAGATGGAATACAGTGGAAAGATAATCTTAGCTACCGGAAGCACCGGCCAAGATGTCATGAAGAAGATGAAAGAATCCGGATGCGACGACATGGTTCCAAAGCCAGTAAAGATAGAAGATCTCGAGGCGAAGATATGGAAGTATTTCCCAATGGCCGTTAAAAAGTCGAAAAAAGAGAAACCACTAAAGAGCGAGGTAGTGAAAGAAGACATAAAAGAAGAAGGAACCGTGAGGGAAGGAGAAATACATGGAGATGTGAGCATAAGTGAGGAAAGCGTAGTGAAAGCAGGAAAAAACCTAGAAGAGGAAGCGGACGGGGTTCTAGATGGTTCAGAAGAGGTCAACAGCGTTACGAATGAAATCATAGATAGAGCTGTTCAGAAGATGGAGAACGAGATGGGAATGGACAGAGAAGTGGCCATCGGAATGCTCTCTGACTACATAAGGTTTCTCAAGAGAAAACTCAAAGCTCTGAACGATTCCATAGCCAAGGTCAGTGAGAGTGGCATAAGAAGGGTGGCTCACGATCTAGCCGGATCTGGAGAGATGTACGGACTTCCTGAAATAAGTGACATGGGAAGAAAGATGAGTGAGTGCATGAACAGCAAGGATTTTGACGGTGTGAGGAAGCTCTCAAATGAGCTTGAAAGATTCGTGATAACTTTGGAGAAGGCTCTTAAAAATTATCAGCTCTCGTAGCTGAACAGTTTCAGGTAGTAAATCAGTATCATCGAGAACAATGTCTCCAGTGCGAGTGCCAGGTAAAACGGCTTGACGAGTATGAAGCTCGATGAGAATCCGACGATCGCGTAAGATATGAGGACAGTTTTCACTTTATCTCCGATCCTTCTGTAAATCTTGTCGTAAAAGTGTTCCCTGTCCCCACCAAATGGAGATTTCTTAGCCCGTATCCTTCTCACTATGCTCATACTGAGATCCAACAGGTATATCCAAACCGGAAATATGAATTTCATAGATCGTACGTCAAATCCATACCTCATCGATGACGCCAATATGACGGACAATACGCTACCAAGAAGATAGCTTCCCGCATCTCCCATGAAAACTTTAGCCGGTGGAAAGTTGTACATGAGAAAACCGATGCAAACAGCTATCAAACCCAAGGAAAGGCTCCTTGAAAAGGAATTTTCTGACGCCATGTACAAGAAAAGAGCGGATATCGCCACGCTGCCTCCAGCCAATCCGTCCATTCCATCTACCATGTTGACGGCGTTCACGAGGGCCACAACTCCGATTATGAACAACGCGGAATAGATCAGATCTTGAAAGCCAAGAAATCTCATCACTATACCGGAAGCTACGCTGAATTCTAGAATTAGCCTAATTTTTGGACTGAGGGATAAAGAATCGTCGAGTAATCCCACAGAAACGAGCAGCGACACGAGTAGCAATGAAAAAGAGTCCTTCCAAAGGACCGGAGCTATTCCTAAAAACATCCCCAATCCACCGAGGTATGGCGTGACTTTCGAATGAGTTTTGAGCACTCCATCGGGTCTGTCGACGATTCCAAACTTCAGGGCAACCTTTGCAAAGGTCGGCACGGCCGCGACGGCAATCGCAAAGGAAAGTAGGTACAACATCATCCCTCTTCCTCGCTCTCTTTCTCTTCATCCTCTCCTTCAACGAGTTTCTGTATGGCGTACAGAAGCTTGCTTGCATCCTCTTCGTCGTACTCATCCTTGTCCTCAAGCTCTTTTAGTATCTCATCAGCATCCATACCGGCGAGTTCAACCGGGATCCCAAGCTCCTCTTCCTCTCCCTCCGATTCCAGTATCTCCTTGGCTTTCTTCTCAACCTCGTCCAGATCCTCTTCCGTTAAACTCTCTCCTAATTC
>JALVXE010000129.1:0-2671 GCA_027038385.1 Thermotogaceae bacterium | reverse complement strand
GATCTACTCTGTACGTGTTACCTTCAGAGAGACTTCTTCTTTCGCTTTAGGGTTTTGTAACGGTAATGGTTGATTAGATTATCTTGTAATTCTCTGGTTCTTTTTCTTCCACTTCCTCTTGTGGTTTTTCTTCTTCAACCACTCCTTCAGGTGCTTTTTCTGAGGTCTCTTCTTTCTCTTCCACTTCCTCTTGAGTTTCTTGATGCTCCTCGTCAGCACTTGCGCTTCCGAGCTCTTGAGTTACCATCTCTATCTCGCTCTTTTCCTCGGTCTTGATTTCTTCTTCCTGAACTTCTGGTACGAAGTCCTCACCATATATCAGCTTGTCAACGGTATCAAGAGGCGTATTGAACAGCTCTTCTATATCAACTTCTACCTCTTTTTCTTCAACCTTTTGCTCTTCCAACTCCTCCTTTCTCGGCTCCCTCATAGTCTCATGTACTACTTCCTTCACGACCTCGGCATTTCCAAAGACAATCCTTACCCTTGGAATCTTGGCAAGCAAGGTCGAAATCGTTCCAAACTTCATCTCCACTATCATTAGAGACGAGAATATGACTATGAAAAGCCCGATGAAGACAAGAAAGGAATTCCCTTCTCTTTCGTTCGTGGTAGCTGTGGTTGGAGTAGAGGCAATACCAGTACTGAAGCTCTTCAGATACGATTTCTCCTGGTTTATCATTTCTTTTATCTCATCCCACTCTTTCTCTTCCGGCGAGAGCCCTTCTTTCATCCTCAAAAGGATGGCCTTCGCCAATTCGTTATCTGGAAAGAGCTTCAAGAAATCCTGTGCTTTCGTGTAATCCTTGAGCTCGTACGCACACACACCGATCCAAAGCTTTATGTAAGGGTCGACGTCTTCTATGGCTGGGTCCTCCAATAAGGCCTTCTCAAACCACTGAAGGGCCGCTCCACAATCTTTCATCTGCATGGCTGCCATAGCGGCTGTGTAGTAAGAATAAGCCTTGGATGAAACGGGAAAAACTGAAACAAAAGCGAGGATAAAAAATACCCCTACCAGTTTTCGCATGGTAGATCTAACCCCACAGCCTTGTAAATTCTGAGTTCATACCGATCACCGCTCTTCACAGCCAGATACAATTTCCCATCACAGGAAAATCCATCCAATATCTCGAAGTTGAAAACCTGATAGCATGCTTTTATCTTCCTGTTAATAGTATCGACGAAAAACGCCACTTTTTTACCGAGCAAAACTAGATATCTGTCGTTCAGTTCGACTATCTTAAAGCCTTCCGCTATGTTTCCCTCTCCGACTATCCAACTCTTCTTAGCCTTCTCGTCATGGACCAAAAGGTAATGGTCGGACGTGAGAACATAGAGGAGTCCCCTCTTCTCCCAGACGTAGGATATGTCCGCCTTGTGTCCCTTCACAGCTATTGAATCGACCGTTATGGCCTTTCTGAGAGATCCTTTTTTATCCAAGAACGCTATCGCGAAATCTGTAAAGAAGATCATCCCGTCCTTGGTAGGTATCAACTTTCCGAAGGTCCCCGGAGCTTCATATATCACCCTGTAACCGTCCTTCGTGTAAATCACCAGCTTTTCCGTTCCGCCATCACCGGATACGGCCGCATAGACGTTTCCATCGTTTTCCACGAGAACATCGTCAACATCACCGAGCTTCACTTTCCTACCCATCCTTCCAAACCCTATCGCGTTCACACGGCAAGTCTCAGATCCACATATCATCGTAAGCTCTCCACCGACGTTCTTCAGGAATCGGAAGGATCCTTTCTCGACGACGTAGTCCCATGTTTCAAAATCGCCTTCTGTGGAGAAATACGGCTTATCATCAACACAGGCACCAGAGTTATAGGACGGTATGCTCCGCTTGGCGACTATCCTGAGGATATCCTTCTCCACAAATCCCTTGGGCTGACCGAACGTAGCCCCGACATTCTCCTTTGCCATTTTCTTCTCTTCAGGCAGCTCAGTGGTCTTCGTCGCCTCTTTCGATTCGGCTCGAAGTTCCTTCAAGAGGCTCGGCGACAAGAACTCCTTGTAGGTATCGGTTTTAAAGGGAGGAACTTTTGGAAGCTTTTCAGTATCAACAAAAGATTTTATAGCGCTCAAAACATCGGCTCTCGAGTATCCATAGAAGCTGATATCGTATTTCACAAAAGGTTCCCCTGGGATTCTCGCGCTCTCCAAACTGACGATCCCATCGCCTTCACCCTTGATCATCTCCGGGTAGAATTTTCCAAGTTCCGTACCGCCCAAGTCTATCTTCATCGGAGGAGTGGTTCCAGCTATCACAAGGTAGCTCACATCGCTCCTTGGATGGAGCATTTTTTGGACTTCAGCTCCCGGTATCAAATCTGCGTAGAAAACGTTCAAACCCTCCAAGTAACTGTATATCTGGCTCTTTATTATGGGGACCATGCTTTCCTTAACCCCGAGATTTTGAGATATTATCGATGCACTCTTTCCATACAAGAATGACGAGAAGAACATCGGGTTTGCTATAGACGTTCCCCCACTTGGAGTATTCACAAGGACGAGTTTCTTCACGTTCTTTATTTCCGGGTGTGTTTCAACGGCAAGGCGGGCTATGAGACCCCCAATTCCATGAGCGATTATCACGAAGTTGCTCTTTGAGAACATCGGGTCTTTCAGTATTTTCGCGAGGTTCTCGGCCTCAAATAAAGTG
>JALVXE010000128.1 GCA_027038385.1 Thermotogaceae bacterium | reverse complement strand
GATAGGACTTCCGGTGCCATCGAACAATGGAAAAACAAAATACCTCGCACCAGATTGGTGGCCATCCGGAGACGCCATAATCTTCCTAGACGAGATAAACCGATCCCATCCGCTCGTGAGATCCGCTGTGATGCAGCTCCTCATAGACGAGAGAATTCACACATAAGTCTTCCACAGTCTACGCTTAATAATCAACCTGCTGAATCTCTTGCAGAAAAAGGTGCTCATATGATTAATAGTTATGAAATCTCGGACGAAGGCATAAAGCAATTTTGTAGAGATGGTTTTAAGCGAAAAGGATCATGAGTAAAACTCGTCTCGTCGTAAAATGTCAATTTTACGACACATTTACAAAGGAGTATGTCATGTCTCCTGATGCACATTTCCAAGCACGATTGGTCTGTAGGCGCGATGGGGGTTCAAAGAAATAAACAAAAAGGGATCTCCAGAAGGAGATCCCCTATCTGGTAGCGGGGGTGGGATTTGAACCCACGACCTTTGGGTTATGAGCCCAACGAGCTACCGGACTGCTCCACCCCGCAGCGGTGTCTTATATTATAACCCTCCTTCCATACAAATTCAAGATATCGCAAACATCGTTGGTATACTATCGCCTGGTGAGAAACGTGTGGATCCTTCATCTTTCGATAACGCTTTTTGCATTCTCATCAATCGAAGTTTTTTCAAAGCCTCTCATGGGATCTGTCGATCCCTTCTTTTTGACTTTTGTTCGCTTTTTCATAGGAGGATCGATGCTCATTTTAATCGCCCTTGCTAGGAATATGAAAATAGACACGAGGGATATCCCCCTTCTCAGCCTCGTAGGTTCCTTGAACTCAATCGTTTCGATGACACTTCTGCAACTTTCTGTGAAATATTCTAACGCTTCTACCGCAGCAACTCTCGTGGCTTCGAACCCCATATTCGTCTTGGCGATATCCTTGATCCTTGGAAATAGTGTGCCGAAGAGGAAAATTCTCTCGATACTCTTTGGACTTGTGGGAATCTGGCTGATCTCGGCAGGAAAGGTTAAAGGAGATAGCACAGTTGGAATACTGTTTGGAGTCGGTGCTTCCTTTACATTTGCACTCTACACCGTTCTTCTCAAGAAGTATTCCTTGAAGTATTCACCTCTTGTGTCAACCGCCTACTCTTCGTTCCTATCATCCCTGATATATGGATTGCTGCTCTTGGTATTTGGAGATGTCAAACTCCCAAGTCTTACGGCTTTTCAATGGATGGATGTTCTATACCTTGGTATAGTCGTTACCGGGGTGGCATATTTGACTTTCTTCGAAGCTGTAAAGATGATAGGTGCTGTCAAAGCGAGTATGGTGTTTTTTCTAAAACCTGTCGTTGCAACAACCATGGCGGTTCTGATTCTTGGAGAGAGCTTGACATGGCTGAAGGCAGTTGGGACAGCTGTAGTCATAGCATCACTGATGATTTAAAGCTCGTTTTGCCTCCACACCTCGTACATGAGTATTCCAGCACTCACCGCGACGTTCAAAGATTCGACTTCGTTTTTCATCGGTATCGATATCACACCGTCACACTTCTCAACAACGAGCCTTCTTACTCCTTTTCCCTCATTTCCGAGAACTATTCCAACTGGTCTTTTGAGGTCCTCCTCGTAGTAGAGCTTCCCTCCAGCAGAGGCGGCGTAAATCCAAATACCTCGATCCTTCAAACGGTCCACGGTCCTTGCCATGTTCGTCACCACAACTATTGGAATCCTGAAGACGTACCCAGCAGAAACTTTGATAACCGCTGGGGTTACCTTTACGGATCTGTCTTTCGGGATGACTATGAAATCCACTCCAGACGCAACAGCAGTCCTTATGATCGCACCGAAGTTGTGCGGATCTTGAATCCTATCTAGAAGCAACACGAATGGAGCTTCAGATTTCTCAAGGGCCTCGTGTAAATCCAAGTATGAGAACTCCTCAAGATCGATGACAACCCCCTGAGATTTCTCCCCTCCCACCAGGTTATCCGCCCTTTTCTTACTGACGAATTTATGAGGGATACCAGCCTTTTTAACCAGCTCGATCAACTCAAGGAAATCCTTTGAGGGGTTCTCGAGAGTAGCAAAATACACCTTTTTCACTCTCATTCCAGAATTGAGGACTTCTCTCAGTATTTTCCTTCCGTATACCCTCACGATCTTCCCCCCCAGGTTATCCTGAAAGTGCTCCCTTTACCTGGTTCACTTTCCACTTCCACCCTCATTCCCATTTTCTCAGAAAGCTCTTTAACCAAGGAGAGTCCTATTCCGTGCCCTTCTTTTCTCCTGTCTCTCGATCTGTCGATCCTGTAGAACTTCTCAAAGATCTTGTCAATTTCTTCTTTGGGTATCCCCTCTCCTCTGTCCACGACTTCTAGGCAACATTCTTTTATGTTGACCTTTACATCGTCATTGGAATATTTAAGGGCGTTATCCAGAAGATTTCTCAGGATTATCCTAAGGTAATCCCTATTCGTGTATATCCGAGCATCTCCTTGAACTAGGACGTGCCTGTTGTGGTATTTTCTCTCAAGCTCTTTTGCAGTTTCCAGTGCGATTTCCTTCAAATCTACCAGAGATTTCTCCAAGATCTCTTCCTTTGAGAATCTCAGAAGATTTTCTATCATGTCGCTCATCTCATCTATCGCCTTCTCTATTTCGGATATCGATTCGTCGAAGAGTTTCCTGTCGCTGAATCCCCATCTCTTCAGTACTCCTATGAACCCTTTCATCGAAGAAAGGGGATTTTTCAACTCGTGCGACACATCGTGAACGAACCTTTCTTGTGCTCTGTAGGCCTTTTCTATCCTGTTCAACATGTTGTTCATCTCCCTCACAAGCTCATCAAATTCATCACCAGAGCCGGAAGATTCCAACCTCTTTTCAAGATTTGAGATGTCGATCTCTTTTACGGCCTTTAAGATCTTCCTGAGAGGTGACAGGGAGAAGTTCACCATCAAGAGTGAGGCGAGAAAAGACAGGGCTATCCCAGAAGCTGCGAAGAATATCAATCTCCTCGACACTTCTTGCATTCCCTTTATAGCCGGCGTCACGTAAGAAGCTGCGAAGATCGTCCTTGATTCACTTCTCAGGCTCACTCCTATGTAGTAATCACCGTCTATCTCGTAAACGCCATCTCTGTAGGGTATCTTCCCGGCAATTCCAAAAGGATCTGATAGCACCTTCCCGTTCACAATTAAAAGCATCTTTCTAGCGCCGGGGTACATGCCCCTTCTCACATACATACGAACGATCGAGGCAACGTGCCTCTTGTGAGAATCGATCAATGATTTTTTCATCGTCTCGTAGAGTACGAAAACCATGCTGAGAGTGGTTAAGGAAACGATAAACGTGCTGAAAAGTGTCAGTTTCCAAGTTATCTTCATATCTATCACCAGAGTGTAGAATATCACGGGTGGTGGTGAAAATAGACAGGTATTTGGAAAACTATCTTGAATATCTCGAAAACGTTAAAAGAAGGAGTAAGGGAACGATAAAACAGTACAGGTCCATACTCAGAAACTTTTCGAAGTTCCCTCTCAACGAAGAGGGGTTCCACGACTATCTTCGATCCATATCGAAGAACTCACCAAGGACCCAGCAGCTTAAAATCGTGGCTGTCAAAGGATATCTGAATTGGCTTTATGACAGAGGAAAAATTCCTGGGAAGCGCTTCTGGCTTGAGGCAGAACCTCCCAGAGAAAAAGCTCTGCCGCATTATCTAACGATTGAGGAGCTCAAAAGGTTTTTCAACGCTATAGACGATCCTTACTTCAGGTCGATATTCAGGCTTCTGGTGAACACCGGAATGAGGATATCCGAACTTCACAACATGAAAAGATCAGACATAACTTTTTCTGGCGATAGAGCTAGGATCAGGATAAAGGGAAAAGGTTCGAAAGAGCGTGTTGTACAGGTGAAAAGAGAGATCGCCGAGGAAGCCATTAAAAACGGAGTGTTTGAGAAAAAAGTTAGCGTCAGGACCGTTCAAAGGAGAATGAAGATGTATTTGAAAAGAGCTGGCATAGATAAGAAGGTTACACCACACAGCTTGAGACATACTTTCGCGATAATCCTCATGGAAAACGGTGTACCTCTCAACAAAATACAAGCCATACTCGGGCACGAATCCATAGCTACGACGTCGATATACCTGAAAGTTCTTGCAGAAGGGGAAAGCTTGCCTGAGATAATATGAAAAGCATGTGATCATATATATGATCATGTTAATCGAAGATTTTCTATTTGAAATAATCGGAGGTGTATTATGTATACGATCAGATCTCTTTCAAAGAAGCTGGGTGTTCCGTACACAACTCTGAGGGGATATATAATGGATCTGAAAAAACTGAAGGTTATAAGAGCACCCGAGGGTCCATCTGGACTCATGATAAACGAGGCTGAGAAGCTTATAATAGAAAAGATCGTTCGTCTCATCAGAGAAAAGGGATATTCTTTGATCGCCGCCGTTGGTGAAATTCAAAAGGGTAGAGAAAACGTGGATGTTCTGGAAAGACTGGACAGATTGGATTTGAAAATGAAAGAGATTCTTGAAAGGCTTGAAAACATTGAAAGCAAGATCCAAGAATGTTTTAAAGAGAAAAGGAAAAAATGGTGGATGTTTTGGAGATGAAGTCGGTGTTTTGCTAAAATCTTTTTGCATAAAAAACGAAAGGAGGGATAGAAAGTGAAGAAACTGTTCGTTGTCGCTTTACTAGCGGTTTTCGTTATGAGCTTTGCCACCGTTGAGATAACGTTCTGGCATGCCATGGGAGGAGGTCATGGCAAGGCTCTTCAAGACATCATCAAGATGTTCAACCAGACTCACCCAGGAATAAAGGTCAAGGCTATATACGTTGGAAACTACGGTGCACTCGCTCAAAAACTTCTGGCAGCTGCACAAAGTGGACAGCTTCCAGTTCTTGCTCAAGCTTACTCGAACTGGACGGCAAAGCTCATACAGGCAGGTGTCGTTCAGGAACTTAACAAGTACGTCTTCGATCCACAGATAGGATTCACAAAGGATGAGTGGGAGGATATTTGGAAGCCATTCAGGCTCAACTGTATGTGGGGAGACAAGATCTATGCGATGCCGTTCAACAAATCGCTCTACGTCCTGTTCGTGAACACAGATGCCCTCCTCATGTATGGTGTCGACGCTCCAAAAACTGTTGACGAGCTTGTAGCTGATGCCAAGGCACTTACTGACGACATAGACGGAGATGGAAAGATAGATCAGTACGGATTCGGATTCAGGCCAACAGTTGACACGTTCGAGATATTCCTCTCGCTTGCTGGTGGATCGATACTCAAGAAGGTCAACGGAAAGTGGGTGCCGAACCTCGACACGCCGGAAACCAGAGAAGTTCTCAAGCTCCTCAAGAAGATGTACGATGAGAAGATAGCATACGTGCAGGGGAGCTATATGTCGGGACCATTTGGAAACGGAAAAGTCGCCATGTACATAGGCTCAATAGCTGGAAAACCGTACGTCGACAGGGCATCCAAAGGTAAGCACGACTGGTCCTGGGTTCCAGTTCCGAAATGGAAGACGGACAAAGTTCCGTTCGCCGGAACGGATGTCATAATGTTCAAAACAGCAAGCGAAGCTCAAAAGAGAGCTGCTTGGGAGTTCATGAAGTTCCTCGTTTCCCCAGAGATAACTGCTTATTGGGCGGTTCACACCGGATACGTTCCGGTTAGGAAGAGCGCACTTGAGACGAAGATCTGGAAGGACTACGCTGCGAGCGATCCGAAAGCCAACATACCGCTGGTCCAGATACCGAATGGAGTCTTCGACCCGCAGATAGGTGTTTGGTACGAGATAAGGCAGAAGGTTGGAACGATGTTTGCAAACGTCATATATGGAAAGACCTCCATAGATGATGCGATAAAGCAGACTACGAAAGAGATAAACAAACTCCTTGAAGAGGAATACAGCGGAAAATAACGAACCCGTAAACCTGCCTCTGGCCCGCCATGAGGCGGGCCTTTATAATACCTTGGGGTGATACCTTGCCGATCTTGATCGAAGAATTCCTGTCGGATTTGGAAAATGCGCTGAAAGAAAAGGATACATTGCGAATTCTTTCCGTTATTAAAAGGCATGAAGAAATCGACGATCCTCTCCTCGAAGATGAGGAAGCAAGTGAAAAACTCAAGCTCCTTGTGGATTATTTGAAGCCTATCAAAAAGCTTCCTGAGAAGCGGAGAATCAAGAGGATCGAGAACGCCATCGATATGATAAGTAGATACAAAAAATGGTTCTTTTTTCAGAGCCCAAGTTGCGAAGGTGATTTGAAAGACCCAGAAACCGATATAAAGTTTGCGAAAGGTGTCGGACCTTCAAGGGCGAAAACCTTGAAAAAGCTCGGAATTGAGAAGATAATCGATCTCGTTTGGTACATACCACGTGATTACGAGGACAGAAGAAAGATAGTACCCCTCGGAGAGATAGTCGAGGGCAAGTACACTACTAAGGGAAGGATAACATCAACGGATGTAAAAAAGTTAAGAAAGGTCAATGTTATCTCTGCCACATTGACAGATGGTGTGAAAACCGCCGTCTTGAAGTGGTTTAACCAGGACTACTTGTACGAATCTATAAGGAGCCTAAAAGGAAAAGAAGTGATTGTGACAGGAAGCTTCAAGAGGAATATGTTCGGGTCGCTTGAGTCGAATTCCCCGGAGGTCGTACCTTACGACAAAAGCTTCCAAAGGGAGATCCTCCCAATATACAGCCTGACATCGGGAATCTCTCAAAAGGTTATAAGAAAGATATTCAGAGAGAATCTAAAGCACAGTATATGCAAGTTCGAAGATGATTTTCCAGACTTTCTAAAAGATAAGAGAGAACTCGCAGAAAAGAAAACAGCACTCCAAGGTGTGCACTTTCCAAAAACCATCTATCACCTCAAAGAGTCGAAGAGAAGATTATCTTATGAGGAGCTCTTTTACTTCCAACTCGCACTCGCCATGAGCAGGCAAACTCAGAAAAAACTCGGTGGAATACCAAAGGATATCAGAGGAAACCTAGCTCGGGATTTTTTGAAGGATCTTCCCTTCGAACTCACGAATGCTCAAAGAAGGGTTCATTTTGAGATAAGAGAGGATATGGAATCGGAATCTCCGATGAACAGGCTTCTTCAAGGGGATGTCGGATCTGGAAAAACGGTTGTCGCCCAGCTCGCGATGCTGGATAACCACGAAGCAGGTTTCCAGAGTGCGATGATGGCACCTACTTTGATACTCGCGGTGCAACACTACAGAAGGATGGAAAAGCTGGAAAAGTATGGTGTGAAGATAGCTCTCTTGACGGGATCTACACCATCTTCACAGAAAAACAAGATAAAAGCCGCTTTGAAGAACGGATCCATAGACGTGATAGTTGGAACACATGCCCTCATACAAAGCGATGTCCATTTCAAGAACCTTGGACTAGTCATAATAGACGAGCAGCACAGGTTTGGTGTCAAGCAGAGAGAGGAGCTGATGAACAAGGGAAAACTGGTCGACACACTCGTTATGACGGCTACACCTATACCGAGAACACTTTCCTTGACGCTCTATGGTGATCTTGACGTATCGGTGATAGACGAGATGCCTCCAGGTAGAAAGCCCGTAAGAACTATGATGGTGCCGGTGAGCAGATCGCACGAAGTTTTCAACTTCATAAGAGAAGAAGTCAAGATGGGTCGTCAGGCGTTCATAGTCTATCCCCTCATAGAGGAGTCAGATAGACTCATGCTCAAAGCTGCAACCGAAATGTACGAGTACCTTTCGAAGAAGGTCTTCCCAGATATAAGCGTTGGACTTCTCCACGGAAGAATGCCTGATGGTGAAAAGGAAGAAGTGATGGAGAAGTTCGCTTCAAAGGAGTTCTCAGTCCTCGTATCGACGACCGTTATAGAGGTGGGTATAGACGTTCCAGACGCTACTGTTATGGTTGTAGAGAATCCAGAGAGGTTCGGACTTGCACAGCTCCATCAGCTCAGGGGAAGGGTTGGAAGGAGTAAGCATCAAGCTTATTGCTTCCTCCTTTACGGTGATCTCGACGAGGAAGCTTACAAGAGACTCAAATTCTTCGAATCGACCACGGACGGTTTCAAGATAGCGGAGTACGATCTGCAACTCAGGGGACCGGGGGAATTTCTTGGAACGAAACAGCACGGACTTCCTGAATTCAAATTCGCTGATATAATTCGTGATAAGATCGAGCTCTCCCAAGCCAGAGAAGATGCGTTCGAGCTCGTAGAAGGCGATCCGGATCTTTCAAAGCACAAATATCTTTACGAGAAGATCAGATCCAAGTACGGAGACAGGATAAAACTCCTGGAGGTGGGATGATGTTCCACTACGCCACAATAGTCAACACCATCGCGGTTATACTTGGAAGTCTCCTCGGAATATACTTTGGAAAGATAATCCCGGAGAAGATGAAGGACACGATGTTCACATCGGTGGGTTTGATAACGCTCGGGATAGGAACTGCCATGGTCGTCAAACCCATGATAACACCCCAGATGGCCAAAGTCGGAAGGCCGGATTTCCTCTTGATTCTCCTGTCGCTATTGTTTGGGGGGATAATAGGGGAGCTCACAAAGATAGAAGACAGTCTTGAAAACCTCGCCGGGAAGGTCGGAAAGAACGAGGGATTCTCGACGGGATTCGTGAGTGCTTCGCTCCTCTTCACCATAGGTCCGATGACGATAATAGGTTGTCTGAACATAGGCCTTCAAAACGATCCGAGCTTGATACTGGTGAAATCGCTGATGGATTTCATCTCCTCATCGATCCTTGCATCACTCTACGGATTCGGTGTCCTCTTCTCCTCGATTTGGGTGTTGGTCTTTCAAGGACTTCTCGTCAGCCTTGCATCCTATTTGAGCTTCCTGTCAACCCCGATATATCTAGGCGACATGACAGCACTTGGGGGTCTACTCGTTCTCGCGATAGGCATAAGGATACTGGGATTAAAAGATATCAAAGTGGGGAATTTCCTGCCGGCGATAGTTATAATCCCCGTAGCAGACTACATATCAACTCTCTTTTGACTTGAACAGATCAGCAAGCATGCCCATCGCACCCATTACGGATGAGGAATCGTAAGGCACGAAAACCTTGCTCGACTGGCCATCGGCCATCTTGGCAAGGGCTTCTAGGTATTTCAAAGCTATTATCTCTTTGCTCGGTTTTCCGTCATGTATCGCCTTGAAAACTTCGAGTATCGCTTGAGCCTGCCCTTGAGCTTCCGCGATGAGCCTGTATTTGTTCGCATCGGCGACCTTCTTGATTGCCTCCGCTTCACCTTCTGCTCTCAATATTGCGGCACTCTTCTCACCTTCGGCTTTGAGTATCTGTGATTGCTTGACACCCTCGGCCTCCAATATCGCAGCTCTTTTGGTTCTTTCAGCTTTCATCTGCTTGCTCATCGCTTCCATTATGTCTTTCGGGGGATCGATCTTCTTT
>JALVXE010000127.1 GCA_027038385.1 Thermotogaceae bacterium | reverse complement strand
CACCATGAGGCTTCCAGCAAGGAAAGATGCTCAGAAGATTTTGATATTGATAACGGATGCCCCATACCATTACAAAGGGGATAGAACCAGCTGGTGTCACCACACTGCAAGAGACGTCAGGGAGATGATGAGAAGACTTGGCTACTCTATCTATGCTGTGGCACCGGATTTGAAACAGTACAGGGATCTGGTGATAGGATTTGGGAAACTCTTCGATATACACTCCGGAAAAAGCTTCTCTGAAATAGTCGATGATATAGCCAAGGCCATAAAGAGCCAATTCAGATTCTCTTACACGACTGTGGATAGACCGTCAAAGAGCGTTGTGACCTTCCAGGTGAAGGCTTTCTATAGTGGTATCAACGGCAGGAAAGAGTTCAAAGCGTCTGGAACTTACGAAGTTCCACCAAAACCGGTGGTGGAGGAGAAGGAAGTGGAGGTTACTGGATACGGTGTCATAGACCCGACGCTTTCTCAAAGCAAGGCAATAGTCTTGGCGAGGAGAGCCGCTGAGATAGACGCCAAAAGACAGATATTAGAGTTCATAAAAGGCGTGAAAATAGATTCCGAGACGACCGTTGGAGACGCCATGGCTGGTAGCGATAAGATAAAGTCAGCGGTTGAGGGATGGGTCAGAGGCGCTGAAGTTGTGAAAGAAGGAATTGACAAGGATTTCGGGATGTACTATGTGAAGATGAAGGCCAACTTCGAATACATAGTGGACAAGATAAGCGGGAAGCCGACCTACACCATATCCTCAAAGGCCAACGTTTTCATAGCACGTGGAGTTGTGGCCATAAACAAGAGGATGCACCCCATATCACGAGCTGTTCTAATGGCTAGAAGAGGTGCGATTGTCGATGCTCAGAGAAGGCTACTTGAGGCTATAAAGGGCGTTCACATAGATTCCAAAACCACGGTTGAGGATTTGGAGGAGACCCACGATATCGTCGTTGCAAAGGTGGAAGGAACGGTGAGAGGAGCTGTGATAATTGATGAGATGAAGAACCACAAATCGCTCTCAGATATATACAGACTCGGGTACTATTGGGTGACGATGGCGGTTCCGCTCGATAAATCCGGTGTGGATTATCTGAGAGAAAAATATGGAAAATTCGGTGGAGGAAGCGTTGTAGAAGCCTTGAAGGAGTACGTCAAGCCAAAAGTCGAAGAAGTAAAAGAACCCACGAGTTGGAAAGAGAAAAAGGTCGGCGAAGTGACGAAACTCGTGGTCGATGCGGAAGGAAAGAACGTGATATTGCTTTTGACTGGATACAAACTCTATTCAAAGGAAGGAAAGTTGGTCTTCACACCAGAGATGGTTGAGAAGGGTATCATCCCGATGAAATACGCTCCGACGCTTGAAATGGCAAAGAGCACAGGCCCTGAGGACAGACCGTATGTGGTGAAAGCCCTGAAAGTCGAGGGTGATTCCATATACCTAGACAAGGACTACAATACACTCGCAACGATCATATACGATTACGGTGTTGGGAAAAGCGGGAACATAATCATCGCTGGAATAAAAATGAAAGCGGAGGAGTGATTCCATGGACAAGAATACCCTTTTGATAATCGGAGCGGGAGTGGCGGTGATCCTGATCGCCGTCCTCGCGTTTCTGATAACTAAGCCTTCCTGTAAAGAACCTCAGATCCCAGATCAGAGCGTTTACTACTACGGGAAAGGAGAAGCTGTGGAGCCACTCAAAACCGATGCTGAGAACGTAGCTGTAGAACGCGCGAAAGCCGAATTGGTGAGGATGATCTACACCGACGTCAATACATTTTCAGAGCTAGATAAGTACGCCAAGATCGCCTGCTCAACGGAAAAAGAAAAATGCTCGAAGCTAGATATAGAGAGCTACAGAAAGAGGATCATCAGCGAAGCATCCATGGAGCTCACGGGATACTCCGTGGATGTGAAAAGCTGCAAGAGCGGTGGTGAATACAGAGCAGTAGCGGTGGTTTACATGCCGATCTTAAAAGGCCAAGCTCTTTTAAAGATGTACTACCTCTACTCGATTCTTGATGATCTCATCTCGTCAAAGATGATCCATTCTGCCCACGATGCGGCTAAGGAAATGGATAACCTTGCTATGATCGTCGGCGGCGTTCCGAAGAGCCTTTCAAATTACAAGGAGAAAGAGGGAAAAATAGAAG
>JALVXE010000126.1 GCA_027038385.1 Thermotogaceae bacterium | reverse complement strand
CTATGAGACGATATGCCGCGTAGTAAACTGGGAACATCATCACGGCGCCCGTTATGTGTCCTCTCAGGCTGGGCATCAGATCACTCCTCCATGGATTTGATGATTCCATTTACGATCGAATCATCTTCGACTGCAACCGCCGATATCTGGCTCTTTCCAAGAAGTTTTCCAAGCTCGCTCTTTGTGAACATCTCCAGCAAAACCGTGTCTTCGGCGGACCTGATCCTGAGATCCATCTTCAACCTCTTTGAAGCGTCTTTGGCGATCACTACCAATTTTTTCCTTCTATCAGACCTCAGATATCCCCTTATCCTTTCCTTACCAAAGGTTAGTTTCTTAGACCTTGCGGCGAAACCCAAAAGGGAATATATTTTCTCTTGGTTCAAGAGAACACCTCCACGCGAAAATTTTACTACACGAAGCGTGACGTGTTATCATACGCTCTGAACAATTTTGAAGGAGGAGGGAAAGAGCATGAAGAGAGTTCCAATAGTCGGTCCAACGTATGAGGAGATGCTTCATCCTTGGAAGATCAACCCCAAGATAAGGAAGAAGGCTTTTGAGATGAAGAAGAAAGACCCACTTCACCCGGTGAATCTGTTCAACATAACCTGGTACAACGAGAACGACGAACCTTACTACTTCGTCCTTCCGAAGGAGCTCACAGGAGTCAAGGCCAACATCATAGTTCTGTATGCGAAAGACTTCCCTTCGGGAAGTCACAAGGTTGGTGCCACTTACTCCGTCCTCATGGAAAAGACGGTTACTGGTGAAGTTGACCCGACGAAACACACTCTCATATGGCCATCCACTGGAAACTACGGAATAGGTGGGGCTTGGGTTAGTTCGAGGATGAACTATGACTCGATAGTCATCCTACCAGAGGAGATGAGTCAGGAGAGGTTTGACACGATAACCACCTACGGTGCAAGGTATGTCAAGACTCCCGGAGGAGAGGCGAATGTCAGGGAGATATACGAGAAGAGCAAAGAGCTCAAAGCGCAGGATCCTGAAAGGATAAAGATACTCAACCAGTTCTCTGAGTTTGGAAACTACAGGTTCCACTACTACGTCACCGGAAACACTGTGATAGAGCTCGTGAGGAAGTACAACATAGGAAACAAAAGGGCAGCTGCGGTTGTTCTCGGAGTTGGTTCCGCTGGGACGATAGCAAGTGGTGATAGGATAAAACAGGAATTTCCAGAGGCAAAGGTAGTTGCCGTTGAACCTCTCCAGTGTCCAACGCTCGCATTCAACGGGTACGGAGCTCACGATATACAAGGGATAGGAGATAAGCATGTCACATGGATACATAACGTTTACAACATGGATGCAGTAGTCCTGGTGGATGATATGGATTCGAAGAGAATGCTCCACGTTCTGGTTGATGAAAAGGGTAAAGAGTTCTTGGCTTCCATAATAGGTAAGGATGCCGCCGAGTATCTATCCGATAAGTTCGGAATATCCGGGGTTGCGAACGTCATAGGCGCCATAAAGATCGCTAAGTTTTACAACCTTGGAGAGGACGACAACATATTCACAGTCGCCACGGACAACATAGACAGGTACTGGTCGGTCATAAAGAAGATGGAAGAGCAGTACGGAAAACTAGACTACGCCGAGGCCAAGAGCAGGTACGAGAGGATATTCCTCTTCCAGGAGCCAAGCTGGATAGTCGAGGGAGACAGGTGGCAGAGAGAGCGCTGGCACAACCTCAAGTACTACACCTGGGTTGAGCAGCAAGGAAAGACCGTCGAAGAGCTCGATTCTCAAAGGAGTCAAGATTTCTGGCACAAAGAACAGGAAAAGGTGAATTACTACAATGAGCTTTTGGAAGACTATAGGAAGAAGCATTGGGACGAACTTGTAAAGCTCTGGGAAGTCGATCTGTGATGCAGCCCCCGCATCGGCGGGGGTTTTTCTTTTTCTTTCCCTTGTGTCTTTTCAAACACGTTTTCTGTATAAAGAAAATTAAATTTTATCCGATATGAATCCATGAGGAAGACCTCATGGAGGCGATGGTTATGAGGATATCTCTCGTTGGCATCGAACCTCCAAGCCTTTACTTACCGAGGAGAGCGCGTGAAAAGTTGAGCTTTTCTGTCAAAGATCTCGAAATTGACGCCCAAAAGTCAAACCGATATGGCTTCACGAAGATCAGCCTATCTGTGATG
>JALVXE010000125.1 GCA_027038385.1 Thermotogaceae bacterium | reverse complement strand
ATACAAAAAGAATTGCATTCGGCTCTGTCAGAAAATAGTGCTTTAGCCATTTCTTTTCCTTTTCCCGGTCCCAGAAGTTCATTCATTCCACCCCCAACAATTCCTTAGCGGCTATCTCATCGAGCCTGGTGTGAAACTTTACTTCTCTCCCTATTGGATCCATGAACAATATTTCCTTTTCTACTAGTTCTTCTACCTTGTCGTATCCTTCTTCCAAATAGTATAGGTTTTCCCCGCTCAAGGCTTTTCTAAGTATGTTTTTCAGATCTTCTCTACCTCTTATCGATTCAAATATTCTTGAGGATGTTTGATTGTGCAATTCCACCAACGCTTTTTCATAGTCTTTGCTTTCTATTATCTCTTCCATTATCCAAGGAACACCGCCTATGCGATCGACTATGTATGAAGCATCACTCTCAGTAAATCCTTCTGAAATGAGAATATCTCTGGCTGTCTCATCGTCGAAGAAGTCAACCAAATAGAACCGTGTAGTATTCTTCAAAGTTGAATCTGTGTACACTTGCTCTATGAAGAACGTGTCTGATGTCATTACTATCACGTGTGATAGGTGCAGTACCTTGGTTAGCCTGACAAAGAAATTGAATAGCTCTTTTACAAGTGGCCTCTGGCTCCCTCCATTCAGGTAGATATCTTTGAGCTTTTGAAGCTCATCGAAGACTATTATCCCTTTCTTCCCTTTAGACGCAATCTTTCTCTCCATGTACCTAAAAGCATCAACTTCTTTGCGCTTTATCTCTTCCATAACCTTTCTTTTGACCCTAAATGTGGCTACATTTGGAATTCCTATACCAAACTCTCTTTCTACTTCTTTCAAAGCTTCGCTCTCCGCGTCCTCGAAGAATATGTTCAGAACGTCTTCATAAGAGCTCACCACTATTCCTCTGAGGTCGTACCAGTACACATCGTACCCCTTCAAGAATTCGTCCTGATCTGCAAGCTCCTTTATGACTTCCATAAGCAAGGCAGTCTTCCCGCTCGATTTGGGGCCGTATACGAAGAGTATCGCATTTGGCTCTGTCAGAAGGTAACGCTTTAGCCATTTCTTTTCCTTCTCTCTATCCCAGAACTTCATCATACCACCCCCAACAGCTCCTTAGCCGCTCTTTCATGCATCTTCGTCTGAAATCTTATCTCCCCCTCAACAGGATCCATGAACAATATCTCCCTTTCCACTAACTCTTTCACTGCTTCGTCCTTCACTCCGTACAAATCCTTCCCATCTATCAAAGCTTTCAGTATGCTCATGTATTTTTCATCAAATCCAACCAATTCAATCATCTTTGATCTTGTCTGTTTGTAAAGGTCATTTACCACTTCTGAAGGCTCTTCGCTTTTAATCACTTCCCTCAATATCCACGGAACACCTCCGGATATTTCGACAACTTTTTCTGCTTCACTTTCGGTTAATCCTTCGGATATCAATATGTCTTTTGCGGTGTCATCATCGAAGTAATCCACAAGATAGTATCTCGATGTGTTCTCAAGTGTTGAATCGAAATAGACTTGTTCTATGAAGAATGTATCTGACGTCATAACTATCACGTGCGATAGATGCAGCACCTTCGTCAAGCGCACGAAGAAATTGAACAGCTCTTTTATCAGAGGTCTCTGGCTCCCTCCATTCAAGTAGATGTCCTTTAGCTTTTGAAGCTCATCGAAAACTATCACAGGTCTTTTTCCATCACTTTTATCTTCACTCAATCTCCCTTCCATGATCTCAAACGCATCTAATTCTTTGTTTACAACTTTCAAAAGTTCCCTGCCATCAAGCTCGAAGAAGTTCATGTCTATCTTTAGCACTTTCGATATCCCATCAAGTACTCTCTTTCCCCATCCTTTTTCTCTGAAAAATACTCTCAGAACGTCTTCATACCCGGATATCACTTTCCCCCTAAGGTCGTACCAGTAAACCTTCAGGTCTTTTTGAGATAGCTCTTCTACTACTTTCATAAGCAAGGTAGTCTTGCCGCTTGATTTTGGGCCATATACGAACAAGATGGCATTTGGTTCTGTCAACAAGTAGTGCTTTAGCCATTTCTTTTCTTTTTCTCTGTCCCAAAACTTCATTAATATCACCTCCACTGCATTTCAAATTCTACCACCAGGATTGATATTAAAGCGCTAAAAACAAAATCCCCCAGCCGATTGGCTGGGGGATTCGAAATCACTGCATCGTCTT
>JALVXE010000124.1 GCA_027038385.1 Thermotogaceae bacterium | reverse complement strand
TCGATGAGATTTGAACGGATTCGACTGCTCCCGTACCATCTCTCACCATTATGTCCTTTATTCCAGACTTGATCATCTCTTCGAGCAACTCTTCTGTTATCTCGTCTCCTTCCTCCGCGATAGCTTTTACGTCTTCTCCATTTCCCACAACTACCCTCTCTGCTAGCTCTTTTCCTATGACTCGTTTTCTGTTCTCGTCGACCTTTGAATTCTCCTTGAGTATCTGTTCGTTGGTCTTCTTCACCTCGGTGAGCGGTACGAGTTGCTCTGGCAGGTATTCCGTATCGCCAGGTTCTATTATTTCCACCATCGACAGCATCTGGCGGAAGATTATCTCGAAATGTTTGTCGTGTATATCGACACCTTGCTGAACGTAAGCGTTCTTTATTATCTTGAGCATGTTCAGTGCGGTCATCACTCCCTCTTCTCCTTCAAGCTTGAGGAGTTTCCACCAGACTATCGCACCGCTGGTTAAAGGTTGACCCACGAACACCTTCTGACCTCTCTCAACTTTGGGCTTAGACCTCTTCGGGACCACATAGCTGTGGATTCCTCCTTCGTAGTCCTCGACGTATATCGTGAGCCTTCCCTTCTCGTCTTCACTTATGTCTTTCACGAATCCATCGACTTCTGAAAGAATAGCCTCAGATCCGTAGTACTTCCTTATCCCCTTCTTCGATGAGCTCTTTTCGTCTCTCAAGAATGCGTACGGCTCGAACGTCTTCTCAACCGTGGTGAGACCGCTAACTATGTCGCTTGCACCCATGACTCCACCTATGTGGAACGTTCTCATCGTAAGCTGTGTTCCGGGTTCTCCTATCGACTGAGCGGCTATTATACCAACGGATTCTCCAACACCTATTATCTTGTGGTTCGAAAGGTCCATTCCATAGCAAGCCGCACATACCCCGTGCTCAGCTTCACAAGTTAGAGGAGATCTGACGATTATATCAGGTCTGACGGTGACTTCCTGAACTCCGTTTTCTTCCAGCATCTTCGCAACTTCCGGTTTTATGAGCTCCTGATAGACCAAGAGCTGCTTTTCATTTTTCTTATCCCATAGAGGCTCCTTTAAAGCGTATACAGTTCCAACCACCGGATAAACCTTTATCTTTATCGAACCCTTTCCAGAGCTCCTCGCAGCCTTTATAACCTCCCAGCTGACCTCCGTTCCAACGTCATAGAAACTCCCGTCCTCTTTCTCTATCTCCTCCGCGAGTTCTGCGTAATGCTTTGGAAGAGCCAGCTCTCCAGTGAGATCGAAATCGATCACTTCCGAGACCTTGACGACTTTTTTGTAGGAAGCCAGAAAGGCCGCGTCATCATCTGTGAGCATGGTGTTCCTGCTGTAATCTTTATCCCCGTTCTTGAGAACTTCTTTCGTTTCGGGATCCAGGACGTCCTGTGCGAGTACCCTCCCAAATAGGAAGCTCTCCAGCTTTTCCATAGTAGTTCCGTCTCTGTCGAGCTCAAGTGCCCTTATGCCTTTATGCGTGCCACAGTCTGGGATCGTCACGGTGACCGACTGCGCGACATCGACGAGACGCCTAGTCAGGTATCCGGCGAAGGATGTATTCATCGCGGTGTCGACCTGTCCTTTCCTGGCACCATATGTTGATATGAAAAATTGGATTATGTTCACGCCTTCCCTAAAGTTTCTATCAACCGGATATTCAAATGTCAAAGCTTCGTGGACCGATTGCCCTCTGAATATCCTCGATTTGATCTCCCTCGATCTTGGGTCGTACGCTTTGGTCATCAACCCCCTTATACCGGCGAGCTGCTTGACCTGGTCTATGTTACCTCTCGCTCCGGAGTTGACCATCATGTATATCGGGTTAAACGGATCCCTTGCGAGGGATTCCGATGTCAGAACTTTGATCTTCTCGGTGGTATCTATCCATATCCTTATTATCTCGCTCTTTCTCTGATCGTCTGTTATGAACCCCATCCTGTGGTATCTCTCAACTGATCTGACCCTTTCCCAAGCCTCTTTCAGCATCTCGTCTCTCTTCTCATCAACGGTTAGGTCTTTCAGAGAAAACGTCAGGCCCGAAACCGTGGCGTAGTGAAATCCGATGTCCTTTATCGCGTCGAGGAGATCCGCCGCAGCGTCTATCCCGTGGCGTTTGAACGTCTCATAAACGAGCTGGTTTATCTGCTTCTTCCCAAAGACCTTGTTGTAATCCCTCAGATCTGGCGGCAGTATCTGGTTGAAGAGCACCCTTCCAAGCGTGGCCTTTATTATCTTTCCATCGACCTTTACGAGTATTGGAGTGTGGAGATCAATGTATTTGAAAAAGTACGCGAGCATCGCTTCATCTGGAGATGAGAATCTCCACTTTATCTTCTCAGGTGGGATCTCGTCGAAATCCCTGCGTGTGGCCGTGAGGTAGTAAACTCCTATAATCACGTCCTGAGTCGGAAGGGATATCGGTTTTCCATGAGCTGGAGATATTATGTTGTACCTTGAGAGCATCAGAAGCCTTGACTCAGCCTGGGCCGCGAACGAAAGAGGTACGTGAACCGCCATCTGATCTCCGTCAAAATCGGCGTTGAAGGGTGGACAGACAACTGGATGAAGCCTTATCGCGTTCCCTTCAACGAGTTTTGGCTCGAAGGCCTGTATCGACATCCTGTGAAGTGTTGGAGCTCTGTTGAGAAGCACGACCTTACCCTTTATGACTTCTTCTAGAACTTCCCAGGCTTTCGGCATCTCCCTCTCTATTATCGTCTTCTTCATCTTCCTGAGGGTCTTCGAACCTTCTCTCCCCTCGAGGAGCTTTGCAAGAACGAATGGTTTGAAGAGCTCAAGAGCCATTCTCTTCGGTATACCACACTGGTGGATCTTCAGATCTGGCCCGACAACTATGACCGCCCTTCCTGAGAAGTCGACCCTCTTTCCGAGGAGGTTCCTTCTGAACCTACCTTTCTTCCCTTTCAAGAGATCGGTTAGCGACTTGAGCGGCCTTCCGTTTCTGTCCTTCACGGCCGTTCTTCTCGCCTTTCCGCTCTCAGAGTCTGCTCTGTTGTATATCAGGTTGTCTACGGATTCTTGGAGCATCCTCTTCTCGTTTCTGAGGATTATCTCAGGGGCACCCATTTCCATGAGTCTCTTAAGCCTGTTGTTTCTGTTTATCACCCTTCTGTAAAGTTCGTTAAGGTCTGTCGTTGCGAACCTTCCACCCTCTATCTGTATCATCGGTCTCAAATCAGGTGGTATGACCGGGACGACTTCGAGTATCATCCACTCGGGTCTGTTTCCACTCTTTATGAAATCCTTGACTATTTTGAGCCTCTTTCTGATCTTGAGAGCTTTTGCACTGCTCGTTGGAAGTTTCTTGAGTTCCGCCTCAAGCTCGGCCCTGAGCTTTTCAAGATCCAGGTTCTGCAAGAGCTTCTTTATGGCGGAAGCGCCCTGATCGGCCTCTATCTTTCCGGGGTATATCATCTCATAGGCATCGTATTCGGCGGTGGTTATGATATCTCCAACTTTGAGTTTGATCTCTTTGGCCACCTCCTCGTCTATGTCGGTTATCATAACGACAGCCCTGTCGTTCTCAGTTCTCTCCTCGTACTCGAACGACGTCGGGTAGTACTCCTCAAATATCCGGAGCTCTGAGGAGGCTAAGAACTCGTCCTCGAAGAGAAACCTATCCGCGAGCTGCTCTCCGGCTCTTACTTCATCCCCGTCGTTGACGTATATGAACGCTCCCTCGAACACCGGGTACTTTTTCTCCTCTATGGTGTTCTCTATGTACAGAGATCCGTCCGTTAAAACTTCATAGCTCCCATCTTCAAGAGGCCTGAGGTTCAGATCCTTCCCGAAGACGATCTTCCCAGAAGACGGAGCGACAACCGCTTGGAGTATCGATCTCGTAGTGAGCTGATCTCCTGCCTTTACCTTTGATCCGTTCTTGACCATCACCTTTGCACCGAAAGGAACCGTGAACACGGCGGGTGATTCCTTACCTGTAGCGAGCGGCTTTACAGTTATAGTTCCCGACAAGTCGTCTATCTCGATTTTTCCATCGAAAGGTGCGTATATAGGCTCTATCTCCATCTCCGGTACTATCTCGTCTCCCTCGTGTATTTCCTGCCCATTCTGAACGGTTAGCACCATTCCGGGATGGAGTCTTATCTCCTTTCTCGATACGTTCTTAACTATTATCCAGGTTATCTCCCTTCCTGTCGCAGTCTCTTCAGTTCTCAGGGATACAACGCCGTCAACATCCGTTGTCACGGGAGATTTCGGATTTCTTATTACGAAAGCCTGCTCTACACCTATATCCCATTTCTTGCTGTATATGACGTATTCGCTCTCGTGAAAGACGTCACCTTTTGAGAACGGGCTGTTTTTCGGATCTGTAACTATGAACACCCTCTCTATGACTCTTCTTGAGCCGTAGTAGACGATGTTTTCGAGATCTCCAAGTGGCATGTTCAGGAGTATCGAGAGAACGCTCGGTATGCCCTCTAGGTACCACATGTGAACAACTGGCGCGGCGAGTTCTATGTGACCCATCCTCTTTCTTCTGGCTTCTCTGGATTCGACCCTGACGCCACACCTTTCACAGACGACGCCTTCGTACTTCTTTCCCTTATACTTTCCACAGGCGCATTCGTAATCCTTGACAGGCCCGAAAATCCTCTCGCAGAAGAGCCCATCCCTCTCCGGTTTGAAGGTCCTGTAGTTGATGGTCTCCGGCTTTTTCACTTCACCGGAAGACCAGCTCCTTATCGTCTCCGGAGAGGCTATTCCGATCTTCACATAGGATATTCTCCTTTTAAACGATCCAACCGCCATGCTATCCCTCCTCGGGATATTCAATACTTGTCGATATCGATTTCATTCCCATTCTCATCGTAGAGTCTCACATCGAGTGCGAGACCTCTGAGCTCTTTTATCAAAACCCTGAACGACTCCGGTATTCCGGGTTCAGGGATATCTCTTCCCTTGAGGATCGCCTTGTAGGCTTCCGTCCTTCCTTTTATGTCGTCGCTCTTTATCGTGAGCATCTCAGCTAAGGTGTGTGCCGCTCCGTAAGCTTCGAGTGCCCAGACTTCCATCTCTCCGAGCCTCTGACCACCGAAATGTGATTTTCCACCAAGCGGCTGCTGGTGTATTAAGGAATAAGGACCTATCGATCTTGCGTGGATCTTGTCCTTGGCTATGTGAACGAGCTTCATGACGTACATGTACCCTACTACAGCGGGATTGTCAAACGGCTCCCCGGTTCTTCCATCCCTGAGTATGACCTTTCCAGATGGATCATCTGGGTTGTCTCCATAGTGGAGACCGTACTTCTTCCTGGCTTCGTAAAGCGCCGGGAGTATGTCCTCTTCCTTGGCTCCATCGAATATCGGGGTCGTGTACCAATTCCCGGTGAGTTTGGCGAGCCATCCGAGCTGTGACTCGAGTATCTGTCCGACATTCATTCGTGACGGGATTCCCAATGGGTTGAGAACCATCTGTACCGGTGTTCCGTCTGGAAGGAACGGCATGTCCTCCTTTGGAAGAACCTTCGAAACCACACCTTTGTTTCCGTGTCTTCCAGCGAGCTTATCCCCAGCTTCCAACGTCTTTTTAGAAGCGACGTAGACCCTCACGAGCTTCAGCACGCCAGGTCCGAGATCTTGTGATTCTCCCTTTTCAAAGACATCAACCCTTATCACTCTTCCCTCTATACCGTGTGGAAGCTTGAGAGACGTGTCTTTTACGTCCTTCCCCCTTTCTCCAAAGACCGATCTTATAATCTTCTCCTCCGGTGTGGTATCGCTCTCACCTTTCGGTGTGACCTTTCCCACCAATATGGCTTGCGATCCTCCGTAAACCGAGACGACGTAGGCTCCTATCCTTATTATCCCGTCCTCATCCAGGTTCTTCAGGAGCTCTTTTGAAACGTTCGGTATGTCCGCCGTGATCTCCTCGGGTCCAAGCCTTGTGTCCCTAGCCTGGGTTTCATACACTTCTATGTGGACCGACGTGAACGTGTCTTTCTCAAGGAGCTCCTCACTGACGAGGATAGCATCCTCGTAGTTGTATCCTTCCCAAGGCATGAAAGCGACCAATATGTTCTTTCCAAGTGCGAGTTCTCCCATATCCGTGGCCGGACCGTCTGCTATTGGATCCCCCGCCTTGACGAATTCTCCTTCATCGACTATTGGACGTTGATTTATCATCGTGTCTTGGTTGGATCTTATGAACTTCAAAAGAATGTATTCATCTAATACCGGATTCCCATTTTCGTCGAACATCTCTTTCCCGTTTTCATCCGTTCTGTGTATCACTATTCTCCTAGCATCAACCTTTTTGACTATTCCATCGTGTTTCGCGAGGACGACGTATCCGCTGTTCATAGCGGCGACTGCTTCCATACCCGTCCCGACGAGCGGAGCCTCGGATTTGATGAGCGGAACGGCTTGTCTCTGCATGTTCGATCCCATCAGGGCCCTACTAGCGTCATCATGCTCAAGGAACGGTATGAGCGAAGCCGAAACGCTGAAGGGTTGCTTTGGGGAAACATCCATCAGATGAACCTCGTTCGGAGGGACAAACCTTATATCTTCCGCTTTTCTCACCAGGACTCTGTCTTCTATCAAGCGTCCTTCTTCGTCTATCTTTGCGGTTGCCGTGGCTATGTTGTATTTCTCCTCTTCGTCTGCCGTCAGGTAGACTATCTCATCCGTGACTTTTCCGTTCACGACTTTTCTGTAAGGTGTTACCAGAAAACCGTATTTGTCTATATCCGCGTATATCGCAAGAGAAGTTATGAAGCCTATATTCGCGCCCTCTGGAGTCTCGATTGGACACATCCTTCCGTACTGTGAATAGTGAACGTTCCTGGCTTCAAAGACCTTTGACTCTCTTCTCAATCCTCCAGGTCCGACAGCGGATATCCTTCTCTTGTGTGTGAGCTCCGAGAGTGGATTCACCTGGTCCATGAACTGGGAGAGCTGGTTCGTGGCGAAGAACTGATTGACCGTACTTATCACCGTCTTGACGTTTATCAAACTCTGAACGTTCACGGAAGCCAGGTTGTTGTAGAGTGATAACCTTTCCTGCATCGCCTTTTGGGCTCTTGCGAAGGTTCTTTCGAATTCTCTGAGTATGAGCTCTCCAACCGTTCTTATCCTCTTGTTTCCGAGATGGTCCTTGGTGTCGAATGATATGGGGGTTACCTCTCTGTTGACGTTGGTTAGGTATCTCATTCCCGCAAAGACCGCTATGTCCATTTCTACTTTGTGATTCTTCCTCATGTAGGACATGAACTTTTTCAGATCGTACGTAGCAGTTTGATGATCCGATAGGTACTCTTCATAGAATATGTTTATGAGTTTTCTCAGATCGGACTGATCAACCTCGAAGTCGTTCATGTACCTGTTTTCAAAGTAATCAAAGAGATGCCTCGCTGCCAAGATTATGTCCATAACCGTGAGGGTGAGACTCGTCTCTTCGTACTCAACGTTTTTGACTTCTTCCGGATCCTTTCCCTCTATCTCAACGAGGTATTTTCTGTATATCTCCCTCATCTTTTTGTTCGCCTTGTACCTTCCAACTTCAGATAGATCGTACCTCTCACTCGAGAAGAAAAGGTCGTGGATGTGTCTCTTGGCTGCGTTGATTCTCGGGAGCTCGTCAGGTCTGAGCTTTCTGAATATCTCTATGTAAGCATCGAACTCTGTGACCTCACCTATTCCGAATACCTCGTCGATTTCCACGCTTTCGTCCTTCTTTTTGAAGACGCTCTTCACCATCTGCTCAAACGTGTTCTGGGCTATCGGGTGGAGTATCTTAACTTTATCGAGATCTGAATTCAGTATCTTTTCGGCGAGATCTTTGGTCAGTATGGAGAGCCTGTGAGCTACGACTTCACCGTCTATGGTGACATCTTCTAAGAGTATGGATCCGACGTGGAGCATAATGCTGTCTGTATCGTTTGCGTCAAGCCATGTTGGGAACAGATCGAAAATGCTTTCGTCATCGGTTCCGTACTTGATCGCTTTGAGAAAGAGAAAGAAATTGACCTTTTTTCCATCCAGCGACGCGTAGAGGACTCCGTCGAATGGATCCAAGAGAACTTCAAGCCACGCTCCCCTCGCTGGAAGAAAGTATCCTCCGTACTCTTCATCGTCTATGTAGTTGTCCGGATAGTACAGACCAGGTGACACTATTATCTGGGAAACGACCGTTCTTTCCGCTCCGTTTATCACGAAGGTTCCCCTGTCGGTCATGTTAGGGATGTATCCCAAGAAGGCTTCTTCTTCTTTCATTTCGCCAGTTCTGAGGTCTGTGACCCTAGCCGTGACGTAAACCGGGACTGTGTATGTGAGACCCTTCAGCCTGCATTCGAGCGGATCGAACTGCGGTTTGTCCACTCTGATCTTGGTGAATTCCAGTACGAACCCTTTGTCTTTCTTTTCCTTTGCAGTTGCAGTTTGTATCGGTGAGAACTTCTGCAAAACCTTGAGCAAACCTTCTTCCAGGAACTTTCGGTAGGAGGATTTCTGTATGTGTGTCAAATCGGGGACTGGAATGGGTTCTCTTATCTTGGCGAAGGAGACTCTCTCCCTCTTTCCGCTCTTTACCTTCTTCATCCTATCACCTCGTAGAGGAAATTTATATCTCGCAACAAAAAAACTGGGGAAAAACTCCCCCTTGAGTTAGTTTTTAATTCCGATGTATTAAATCACACAACACAAAAAAAGTCAACGGAGTAAACTCCGCTGCGTCCACGTTATCCGCAATCTCCGTACCGACTTCGGAAGATTCATCCCCCAACACGTCTGCGAGTATACAACAAGTTGGAAAGAAAGTCCAACATCACACCTTCAACAATTCCCTCGTCGCTCTTTCATCAAGCCTGGTGTGAAACCTCACACTCCCATCCACAGGATAGTAGAAATCTCCCTGTCTTCACCGGATATCTCCGCATCACCATCCAATACCCTTCGAAAGATTTCCAAAGCTTTTTCCCTCATAACAAACTTGTACAGAGTACACCGTGCCCATCAAATTCAAATTTCGTTTTTGCACGTTACCTTGTCACGTGATAGAATTTCACTACCGATTTCTATATCAAGAAAGGGGGGATATCAGGTATGAAGAAACTCTTAGGTGCCACTTTAATTCTTCTGGCGATTCTCAGCGTCGCGGCAACTTTGAATTACGCTCTCTATGAGGAGCCAAAGACCCTGAACATATGGAACTACTATGGTCCTGGTACAACCGTCTGGAGCAGCTACGTGCTCGGCGGAAGGTGGGGAAGCCTCTACACCTATTCAGATCAGAGGTTTGACTACATACCATCGTTTGCAGCTGACATGCCAAAGAAGAGCAAGGAAGGAAAGCTCTTCGTCTATACCATAAAGCTCAGGAAGGGTATCAAGTGGAGTGATGGGACACCGTTCACAGCAGATGACGTCGTCTTTACGATAAACACCGCCCTCAAACTCATAAAGGACTACGGGCTCGGTGGAAACTGGGCTGCTTCTTACGACCCGCAGTTCGTGGATCACGCTTCCAAAGTCGACGACTACACGGTGAAGATCTACTTCAAAAAGCTCGGGCTTGCCAAAGTGGAGTTCGGAGCTCTCATGGGACCGATCGTTCAGAAGAAGTATTGGGAACCGATAGTGAACGAAGCTCTCAAGCAGAAGAACCCGCTCCAGTACTTGTACGACGAGAAGTGGGCCGCTAAGGAGCCCGTAGCTGGAGCCTTCGAAATAGTCAAACACGAAAAGGGAGCGTTCCTCGAGGAGAAGGCCATACCGAATTACTACGATAGGGGAT
>JALVXE010000123.1 GCA_027038385.1 Thermotogaceae bacterium | reverse complement strand
ATAAGGTTATAGCGACAAGCCGCTGACCAAATAGGAATATAAACGAGACTACCTATGTGAGAGCTATCCCGGAAGCCGCTAAAAACTTCGACCCAACTTTGTCAACGATTCTCCCAAAGAATATGTGAGAAGGGGTCTGGACTATGGGATTGATCGCGCTTATGAATCCGACCGAAGATTTCCTTATACCTATCTTCTCAGTGAGGTATATCGCTGCGAGAGACATTATTCCGGAGATTCCAAACTGTCTTATGAAGGCCGATAAATATATCGCCCAGAGGCCGTTTCTATTGAGAGTAGATTTCACGTCTTCAAACTTTCTTTTTCTTTTCCGGGTTTCTTCGGAGTTTTCCGACTCTCTCACAAAGAACACCGGCAAAACTGCTCCCCAGGTCAGTGCCACTAGGAAGAACATGCTCTCTTTTACGGAGAAATATATGAGAAGCGTCCCAACGAGAAGCCTTCCTATCAGCATTCCCAGAGAGTTAGAGGAGTTCAAAAAGGACAGTTCCTTCGCTTGAGAATTCTTTTTTCCAGAGTACTCCGTACTTAACGCCATGGCTATCGGATTGAATCCACTGGAAAACACCGCAACCAAGGCAGAAACTAGAAGGATATTCAAAGGAGAAGAGAATACAAGGTAGAGCGATATGGAAAGCGCTGTTCCAGCAGAGCTGAGTATCAAAAACAGCTTCCTCTTTCTCCTTTTATCGGACATAGAGCCCCAGACCGGGGACATCAGGGAGGAAGTGCCACCTCTTATGGACGACACGAGACTGACTAAAAAAAGTGGGGCTCCGAGTTCTCTCATTCTGAACTGGAGCAAAAGCCCCATACCAAGCCTGCTCGTGAACTGAAGTGTGGCCGCTATGAGTAAAGGCAGTCTCTTAATTTTATTCACAAAAGCTATGATATCATACAACCTGAATCGCCTTAAGTGAAAATTCACTCAAATTGACAAAGAGACCTTTTTACTGCATAAATAAGTTATCGGGGGTGATCGAGTTTGAAAGTGGGGTTCGTGGGTCTTGCTGGAAGACCAAACGTTGGAAAGTCGAGCCTTGTGAACGCGATACTTGGAAGGAAGGTCGTGATAGTCACCGACAAGCCCCAGACCACGAGGAACAGGATAAACGTGATATACAACGACTCCGATAGTCAGATAGTCTTCGTTGATACACCAGGAATACACAAGCCTCTTCACAGATTTGGAAAGTTTATGGTAAAGGCTGCGACGGAAGCCCTGAAAGGGGTTGACTTGATCCTGTTCGTTCTAGATGCAGAGCGGGGATTCGGCGAACCAGAGAGGAACATAGTGGATATAATAAACCGTTCGAACACGAAGACGATTGTGGACGTCAATAAGATAGACCTAGTCGACGTGTGGAAAGCGAAATCACTCTTAGAGAAGGCAGCTTCTGAGATCAAAAACGTGGTTGGAGAGGTAATGACATCGGTGAAGACGGGAGAAGGAATTCGAGAGCTTTTAGATAAGATAAAGGAGAATTTAGAGGAAGGTCCGAGGTTTTATCCAGAGGATATGGTGACAGATAGGCCTCTGTCTTTCTTGGCAGCGGAGCTGATAAGAGAGAAGATATTCCTGTTGACACGTGAAGAGGTTCCTCATTCGACGGCTGTCATAGTTGAAGAGGTGAAGGAGAGGGAAAACGGGCTGCTGTACATAAGGGCGACTATATACGTAGAGAGGAAGTCCCAAAAGGGAATTCTGATAGGAAAAGGCGGGCAGATGATAAAGAAGATAGGCACGATGGCGAGAGAAGAGATAGAATTTCTGGTTGGGAAAAAGGTCTTTTTGGACCTGTTCGTCAAGGTGAAGGAGAAGTGGAGAGAGAAGGATTTCATAATACTCAACGAGATAGGTATGAGGGAAGAAATAGAATAAAGGAGGTGGAAGCGATGCCGATGTACAGATACGTTTGCGAAAACTGCGGAAGTGAAAAAGTGGTACTTCACGGTATGGACGAAAAGCCAACAGTCATATGCGACAACTGCGGTTCCGTGATGAAGAAAACCATTGGAAGGGTTGGGATCATATTCAAGGGTAGTGGATTCTACTCGACGGACTACAGGAAAGATTCCGGAAAGAAGACTGATGAAAAATCGGAGGCAAAATCCGAAAAGAAAGAAGAAGCGAAAGTCTGATCTCAGGAGGAGAGCATCTTGAGGATAAATCCCCTTGGCGAGAGTGAGGTAAAGGGTAGTGGCAAAGTAGAGGGAAAGAAGAGGTCATCTGGAAAGGGGAAGAAGA
>JALVXE010000122.1 GCA_027038385.1 Thermotogaceae bacterium | reverse complement strand
TTTCAATTCGATATCCGGAATATCTATTCCCTTTAAACCAAGTCTCTGCCATACCGGAAAGCCGAGCGATTCGTATTCTTCGAATCTCTCATCGATCTTTCTGCTCGCTTTTAAAAGATCTTCTTTCGTGAAATCTCTCTTCTCTATTCTTTTTGGCTCTCTCAATATAGCTCTGAACTTTCCGTGAACCATCTCTATCGTCTTTCTCATCAGCTTCACCTCACCCCAAAGACGATTCAAGCTCCATCGATATGAGACGGTTGAGCTCCACCGTGTACTCGAGCGGGAGCTCCTCTATTACAGGCTCCATTATTCCCCTTATTATCAGCGCTTTTGCTTCAAACTCGGTAAAGCCCCTGCTCATAAGGTAGAATATCTCCTCGTCCGATATCCTCCCAACTCTCGCCTCGTGGCCAAAATCAGAGTTCGATTCCTGGACTTCTATGACCGGGATCGTATCGGATCTTGATTCGTCATCAAGCATTATGGAATCACACTCAACGGTGCTTCTGGAATTCTTAGCGCCTTTGGAAACCCTGACAAGCGCCCTGAAAGTGCTCCAGCCACCTCCCATGCTTATCCCTTTTGATACAACGGTTGATTTCGTGCCGGCTCCTATGTGATACACCTTAGTTCCTGAATCTATGTGCTGATCTTTTCCAACCAGAGTTATCGACAGAATATTCGATGAGCTGCTCTTTCCCTTGAGAATCACCGAAGGGTAGACCATACTCTTGTAGCTTCCAAAAGATGCGGAAATCCACTCCATAACCCCGTCATCTTCCACAACCGCTCTTTTGCTCTCCATGTTGAAGACGCTCTTACTCCAGTTCTGTATCGTTATGTACTTCAGATGTGCGTTCTTGCCAACGTAGACCTCGACAACACCTGCGTGAAGATTGTGAACACCGTACTGTGGAGCCGTGCATCCCTCTATGTAAGTCGCTTTAGCTCCTTCCTCAAGTATTATTATCGTGTGCTCGAACTGCCCGACGGATGGTGTGTTCACCATGAAGAAAGACTGCAGGGGAAGCGGAACTTCAACGCCTTTTGGAACGTATAAGAAACTCCCGCCGCTCCAGAGCGCCCCGTGAAGTGCGGCGAACTTGTGATCGTTGGGTGGTATAAGCTTTAAGAAATGCTTCCTGACTATATCAGGATACTCTTTGACAGCGCTCTCCATATCCGTGAATATCACGCCCAATTTTGAGAGCATCTTCTTGACGTGCGAGTAGATGACTTCCGAATCAAACTGCGCCTCAACACCCGCCAGAACCTTTCTCTCAGCTTCCGGAATTCCAAGTCTATCGAAAGCCTCTTTTATCTCATCCGGGACATCGTCCCAGTCCACCGACTTTTTGGCTCCCGGTTTTGCGTAAGCAAGGACTTTGTCATAATCAATCTCATCGATCGACGGGCCAAATCGCGGATCTCTGCTCTTCTGGAATATCTCAAGTGATTTGAGCCTTATATCTAACATCCAATCTGGCTCTTTTTTGAGCTTTGATATCTCCCTGACGACATCTTCCGTCAGTCCCGGAAGGACCAAATCGTATTTCGTATCGACCGACTGCAGAGCTTTGCTGTCTATACTCTCTTTTATATCTCTGAGTTCTTTCATCCAACCACCTCGTATCCTTTCTCCTCTATCTCAGATACGAGATCCATATCGCCTCTTTCCACTATCTTTCCATTTTTCAAAACCAAAATCTCATCTGGATCTATCAGGTGGAGTATCCGGGAAAAGTGAGTTATCACCAAAAATCCCGTTCCCTCTTCTCTAAGCTCTGATATCGCCTTAGCTATACTGTGAAGAGCATCGACATCGAGCCCGGAATCGATTTCGTCAAGCAAAGCATATCTTGGCTTTAGAAAGAGCATCTGAGCTATCTCAGCTCTCTTTCTCTCTCCACCAGAGAATCCCACATTGACATATCTTGATATGAACTCCTCACCGAGCCCGACTTTCTGGAAAACTTCGAGCATTTTCTTTCTCAATTGAACGATCGTAGATTTATCATCCGGATGGACCTTCTGAAGGGCCATCGGCAGAAAACTCGCGTATCTGACGCCGTTTATACCCGGCGGATTCTGGAAAGATGCGAATATTCCCTTCTTGGCTCTCTCGTGAGTCGGGAGATTCGTTATGTCCTCTCCATCCAGAACGATATTTCCGGACGATACTTCGTAATTCTTGTTTCCCATTATTGCGTTCACGAGTGTTGATTTTCCGGAGCCGTTCGGTCCCATCACGGCTATAATTTTTGAACTGTCTATTGAC
>JALVXE010000121.1 GCA_027038385.1 Thermotogaceae bacterium | reverse complement strand
ACTGTAGTTTTCTCCGGCTGGAAGTCCAAATCCGTAGCTGTCTTTTCCAAGGGCGTTTATCTTCTTTGCGGCTTCAAGGACCTCACTCCAGGTCTGTGGCGGGTTCATTGGGTCGAGACCAGCTCTAACGAAGAGGTCTATGTTGTAGTACATGGCTCTCGTTCCAACAAGCCAGATGTATCCGTAGTGCTTCCCCTTGTAGGCGGTGGTGTTGTATCCGACGTAGTCCTTGAACATGTTCTCCTCCTGCTTGGTAAGAGCATAGATAGCCCCATCTTCTGCGAACTTTGCAACCCAAGTGTTCCCAAGCTCGACAACATCCGGAGCAGCACCTGCAGCGATAGCCGTGACTATCTTATCAAAACCATTGGCCCAGGAGAGCTGCGTGAACTCAACGTCGATGTTCGGATACTCCTTATGGAACTGAGCGTAGATGTCCTGCCAGAGCTTATCATCAATCATGAATGACCAGAACACCAGCTTCGTCTTGGCAAACGACAGGACCACCACAACTGCCAGAAGAATCACCCAGAGTTTCTTCATAGAGCTTCACCTCCCTGAAGAGATTTGTTAACTACCAAAGGAAATTCTTCATGGATTCTATATCGTTCATAACCTCGTTTATGAGAGCCATAGCTGCACCACGTGCTATAGACTCCCCGCCTCCAGTGTCTATCACGACCTCTATATCGGATAGGAGAAATTTCTTTACCCCATTTAAGAGAGCTGTTCTGACATCGCTCGGCAGAAGGTCCACATCACCGCTTACCACAACCATCTCTGGATCCAGAAATTGTGTGAGAAGTGCTATCTTCTCACTCATCAGATCCACAAACTTTTTAAAATCATTCGATTTGAATCTTCCCGATTTTAGATCCTCTATAGTTCCACCGTCATCGACTAGTTTAAAACCGCTACCTGACTCTCCAGCCGCGTTGTGTGAACCCAGGTGTATCTTTCCATTGAGCCATATTCCACCGCCCATTCCGACCTCTTCCGACAGGTTGTACGGGACGCTGAGGAGGAAACATACGAGATCACTCGCCTTGTTCGAGAAATTAGCGGACGCAGCGTTCGCATCGTTCACCACAAAGACCTTTTTACCTGTGGACTTCTCCACGATGGATTTCAAATCCAAGTCTTTGATTCCAAGAGCCATGGAGTACTCTACAACACCGTCTGAAACTATGCCTGGAACCGCTATTGAAACGATATCCCCATCATTTTCAAAATGTTCAACAGTTTCCTCTATGAGCTTGACAAGGTCTTCTGAATTCACCTCTACAAAGTCTCTTTTCCTTTTAACGACGTTCCCTCTTAGCGAGACCAAGAGCGAGGTGATTTCTCCCCTCTCTACAGATATACCTATTATCTTTTTCCACCACTCGTTTATCCCTATGAGCTCGCTCTTTCTTCCAACGGTGCTGCTCGTCGAGATGAGTCCAAAAGTTTTTATTATCCCAACATTCATGAGATCGGTGAGGTTTCTTGTAACTGTAGATGGGTTTATACCAAGGTCTTTGCTGACCTCTTTTCTCACAGTTTTCCCTTTTTTCCACACATATCTCAATATTCTGTGCTGTGTCAGGTTTATCTCCACGATATCACCCTTAAAAAATTGCTTGCTCCGAGCAATAATTTACCTCAAGATCCCGTGGAATTTCAAGCTCAACTTTTCTTAGAATTCAGACGTGAGTTGCGATTAGCGGGAATTATTTCAATCTGTTGAATGTATTCGCTTTTATTCTCTTGATTTCAACAGCCTTTTAACTTCAAAAGTTTGGAATACTCTTCTGGAGTGTTCACACCCCTTATAGAGCGCCAGCTTCTTGGATGGATGAAAATTGACTTTCTTGAGAGAGCAAAAGCACTTATAGATCTTCCACCGCTCTTAAAAAAATTCAAAAGATCATCAAAAAGTTCTTTTCTATAAATCCCCGGAATAGGAGTGGGCTTTTCTGTAAAGAAAGCGGCTATTTTGTGATCACCTATGTTATCAAGAAGATACATGACATGCTCTTTTGAAAATAGCGGGGAATCGCACGGTATTATCAGCACTTTCTCCGTATTCGAAAAATTGAGAGCTGACAGAACTCCCCCAACAGGACCGGAGTTCTCGAAATAATCCCTGAGCGTTGGATATTCCGGAAAATCTTCTTCCCTTCCGACTATGTAAACATTCCCAAGTGGCGAAAACTCACCGTGCAGGATCTCGACGAAATCTTTCCCGCAGAGTTTCAATCTTCCCTTATTGATACCACCCATTCTCATTCCGCGACCACCGCAGAGGAT
>JALVXE010000120.1 GCA_027038385.1 Thermotogaceae bacterium | reverse complement strand
TCACGAGGTAGGACACGCGATAGTATCGACGGTCCTTCCAAACGCTGACCCGGTTCATAGAATATCGATAATACCAAGGGGATACAAAGCGCTCGGTTATACGCTTCAGCTTCCACATGAAGATAAGTACTTGGTATCCAAGCAAGAAATGCTGGATAAGATATCCACTATGCTAGGTGGAAGAGCCGCAGAAGAGATAGTCTTTGGTGATATAACGTCTGGAGCTGCGAATGACATAGAGAGGGCTACCGAGATGGCAAGGGCTATGGTCTGTGAACTCGGCATGAGTGAAAGGCTTGGCCCTCTGTCTTGGGGAAAGACAGAGAAGGAAGTTTTCCTTGGAAAAGATCTCGCTAGGATAAGGAACTTCTCTGAAGAGGTGGCGAGTGAGATAGACGAGGAAGTTAAGAACATAGTCACGAAGTGTTACAACAGGGCCAAGGAAATACTGAGAAATCACAGACATCAAATGGACAGAATAGTTGAGATCCTCCTTGAAAAAGAGACCATAGAGGGAGACGAGCTCAGGGAAATCTTAAGCAGCGAGCTCAAGGATAGGGAAGTTGAGGGCTCCAAGGTGGACCAGGAGGTTGACAATTGAGAAGGCCGAGAAGGCCGGAGGATTACAAAGATTACAGGGTAGTGGAGGATTACTCGAGGAAAGAAATCGATCTAAATCCTTCACAAGGTTTAAGTTTGGCACTCTTTTTTCCATCGAGTTATCGAGTGGCTTCATCTTCCTTATCGTTTTCCTGGGTCAGAGATCTATTCTACGCTCATGGAGTCGGTGTCGAGAGATTTTTCTTTCAGGACTTCTTTTCGAGATTCTATTCTCTTGAATCCCTCAGGCCAGTGGATGAATTCAGGAGTATAGCGTTCTCATACAATTTTGAAACAGATCTCATCAACATCATGGAAACCCTTAGAAAAATCGGGATACCTCTTCGCTGGAAGGATAGGAATTCCAACCATCCGCTGATCTTCGTAGGAGGGGCGATGACGTATTTCAACCCGTCGACTGTTTATCCCATAGCGGATTTCATCTACCTTGGAGACCTTGAAGTGGGTATAGAAAAAATTTCTGAGGCGATCTTAGAGAGGGAAAAGGAACGATCTATAAGCGTCCTTGAAGACCTCCCGTTTGTCACGATCCCAAGGACCGGAAAATCTGGTACCGTTGCAAAGGCAAGAGATCTCAACGAACTTCCACCTGTTGGAAGCGTTATAACACCGGAGGGAGAGTTCAAGAGCAAGATCCTCATCGAAGTGGGAAGGGGTTGCATTAGAAGATGCGCGTTCTGCATGATAGGCCATCTTCAAAAGCCGGCCAGATTCCTGAGGATAGACACTATGAAAAAAATCCTCTCGAGAATTCCGAAAGATGTATCACTCGGACTCATAAGCGCAACGATCACGGATTACCCCTGGATGGATGAGCTACTCGATCTTCTGGAGGGAAGGAATTTTTCAGTTTCTTCCATGAGAATGGACAGATTGAATTTGAGACTTCTGAAAATGCTCAGAAATTCCGGTCAGAGGAGCTTCACCGTCGCTCCTGAAGGTGGAACTCAGAAGGTTCGTGATATTCTGAAAAAGGATATAAATCACCATCACATAGAGAACGCTCTCATGATTGGTAGAGAGGCGGGATTCGACAACCTGAAGATGTACTTCATATACGGTGTTCCAGGGGAATCTGAAGAGGATTTGAGGGGCATAGCCAGTATATCTAAGATGGCGTCTGATATGGGATACAAGACGGTGAAACTCAGCTTGAATCCCCTGATACCGAAGCCTGGGACTCCTCTTGGGAGTGTGAAGATGGAGAACATCAAGATTCTGAAGGAGAAGAAGGAGTTCATCTTGAACATTCTGAAAAAGCTTAAAGGCGTGAAGGTTCACTTCGAGGGTTTGAAAGAAAGTGTAGTTCAATACGAGATAGCCAACTCGAGTCTCGACGACGCTGAAGAGTACGTGGATGTGTTCGAGAAGTTCGGCCCAGGGGAATTGAAAAGGTTTATATACAGAAAATTTGGAAGGAAGTGATTCTCTTGATAATATACCCTTCTCAGATTCTTAAAGGGAATAAAAAATGCTTCCTTCTCATACATGGGTACACCGGTTCACCGTATGAGATGATGTACATAGCGAATGGAGTTCATGAAGAGCTCGGATGGACTGTGAGGATCCCAAGGCTACCCGGTCATGCCTCCTTCACCGAAGACTTCCTTGAAACCGGAAGAAGGGATTGGAAAAGGAAGGTCTTTGAGGAGCATCTTGATACGACACGCGAGTG
>JALVXE010000119.1:7164-10025 GCA_027038385.1 Thermotogaceae bacterium | reverse complement strand
TTGGATATCGTGTTCTGAAAGGAACGCTATTATATCGTCCGTTCGTGAAGCTTCGAAGAATTGTACTTCTTCTGGAACCGATACAGCGTGTTTAAACGCTCCTACATCAATACCTGCCCATATCATTTTATCTCCTCCCATGCTCCCAATAACCTCCGAGGGTTCGCGCCGGCAAGAGAGCCGACGTGTCCCAATATATTGATTAGAGATGCTTTGGGATGGACGGGGAGGATGCCCTTAATACCACCAAGGCTCGAGGCCCTTTATACTGCCAAGGCTATCCTCCCTTGTGCATATTATACAGCATTCAATATAATACCACCTGTCATGAAGTATTTGATTTTGAGCGATCTTCACATAGGGGATGGATCATCGAAGGACGATTTTCACTACGACGAGGAAATAGTAGAGCTCCTCGAGAGATACAAGGACGAGGAAGTTGCTTTGGTATTGAACGGAGATGCCCTTGAGATACTGGAGAGCGAGTGCGTGAAAAGACTGGGATTGATCCCATTTGAAGAGCTCGTGAAAAAGATTTGTCGAGAGGTAATAGACGAAATAGAGAGAAACCATCCCAAGGTTTTTCAAATGCTCAGGGATTTCTCAAAAGATCACGAGATAATCTATATAGTCGGGAACCACGATTACTATATCTTGAAGAACGAGGGCTTGAGAAAAAAGATAGAGGAAAAACTCGAAAAAGTCAGGATCCTCCCGTTTTTCTACATAGAGGATCTTTCAACCCTCGTGATACATGGAAATCAATTTGACGTTATAAACAAATTCACGGTGGATAGAAAGACCGGGAAAATCATTCCTCCACTCGGAGACTTCATACCTAGGTACATGATGGTGTACTTCGATGAGAGGATAGAGGAATTGGTTCCAAGGGATGTCATAGTGGACTACGACAACATAAGACCTCTTTTAGATGTGTTCGATTGGCTCAAGTTCGTCAACGAGATGTACAACATAGGAGAAGACCTCGTGGAGATATGGGTTGGGAACTTTTTGAACTTGATGAGAAGTAGCTTTGCAAAATCATGGCTTAAGAGTAACTATCCGTTTTTGAGGTTCGCGTCGAGGATCTTCCTGAACAGATTTGGTGGGATAAAGCTAGGATCGATACTCGTGAGGGCGGTTTTGGGAATAAGAAGGGCAAGAAGAACGGACTATCTCTTGAAAGTCGCCAAGAAAATTCTGACAGGTTTTAGAAAGCTCCGGCCATCCGATTTCATCGGATATGAACTCGACGGATTCGATCTGAGCGTTCCTATCAAGGGCATAGTCATGGGTCACATCCACCATTCGAAATTCCAGATACTCTCGACGACCGATGGGTACAAATTCTACTTGAACACCGGTACTTGGAGGCCAGTGGTTGAAAAGATAAAGGGAGACAGAAAAGCCTTCCAGAAGAAGGCAGAGCTTTTTTACGCAGTCTTGAGCAAAGTCAACGGCGAGATCGATGTCGAGATAAACTCAAAGACGAAACTTGAGAAAATATCACCTTCTTGACGCCACCTCGAGGGTTTTGACAGCATCCAAGAAATCTTCTTCACTCAAATCTGAGAGATCTCTGAACATCTCATCGATCTTAATCGTCTCCTTTGAGAACACGTTCATGAGCGTCAGAAGCTTGACGCTCTCAACAGTACTTTCCCATTTCTTAAGGATCCAACTCTTGTAGAATTCCTTCTCTTCGCTCAGCGGAACGTCTATGTCCGGGACGTTTTTCCCGTAGTGGATTCTGTCGCCCCTCCTTGAGACTTCTAGAAAAACCTCTCCGCCTCTTCTCAAAAAAGCGTAAGAAAGAAAGTGCTTTTGAACTCTAGAAAGATTCTTCGAATCGATGAACCTCCTTGGATTCGCCACGATCTTCGGTTTATGTCTCGATTTGATCTCAAGGTATGAGAAGACCTCGGCTATATCTTTCTTAATTCCTCCAGAGAAGACTACAGTTTCCAAAGAGGCGTTTAAGTTCTCGTAGATCTCCGGCATGTTCATCTCGACGATGTTTGGAACTTTGAGGACAGCCTCCTGATCTTTCGAGGTTCCGAAGATCAACACGGATGAGAACTCCGAATCCATCACGTAAGATACCTCGAACCATTTTGGAAGGAGCGATCGAATGCTCTCGATGAGCTCCTCAAGCCCCTTTCTCAAACTTCCTCTCATCTTAACGGGTTCGTGTCTCCAGCCTATATCAAAAGTCATCTGAACGGAAAAAGTCCTGTAAGGCCTCGGGTCCAAAACAAGTTTCACATTCATCACCTCATCAGTCCTTCTAAGATTTCAAAAGTCTCCTTCGAGAGACGTCTTCTCATATCCTCAATTCCATCGAAGGGCCTTTTCATTATAACCTCTTCTGCCCTCTTTTTCCCCATGCCGTGTATTGACCTGAGCTCTTCATAGCTAAGTTTGTTCACATCAATGGGGTGCGCTATTCCCGTGATCGACCTTGGCCCATGATTCACAACGACGATATCCGACTTTCCATCAAGTTTCGAGTACGTACCGACCAAAACAGGATACGTACCGAGCTGCCTCCCGAATGTGAGATTGCCTTCGGTCTTCTCCGGAATAACTCCTCTCAAAACCGTGCCAACTGGGAAGACTTTCCTCATCATCGGGAGGTCTATCTCCCTCCTGATCCTTTCCTTCCACATCTTGAAGAGCTTTCTGTTTACCTTGATCTTCCTGTTTTCCCTCCAGAGCGCTGTGCCGGGATAAACCATGACCTGCCTTATGTTTATCCTCCTGAGCAGGAGGCCGTCTTCCAATATTCTCATCAGAAATTCGTAGTTCAGTCTGTACGTATCTTCGTCTTCTCCAAGAAGCCCATGGAGTATGTTAACACC
>JALVXE010000119.1:575-7154 GCA_027038385.1 Thermotogaceae bacterium | reverse complement strand
ACTCTGAAAGATCCCACATCATTTATGATCTCAACGGCCGCCCTGACTTCCTCTGGGGAAGAACCTATGTTGTTTTTCTTCAGAACCTTCGGATCGAAAGATTCCGCACCGAGAGACAGCACATCCCCGGGTGTGTCATACTTGGCTATCGTCTCTATTACCTTGTAAGAATCTCTGTACTTCGCTATGAATGACGGGTTGGCGTTATCAGTGTGAAGAACCTCTAAATCCGGAGCAACCGATCTTATCCCCGAATAGAGATCCAAAATCGCACCTGGGTTTGGAAGGCCAGAATTTTTCTCCGACATGTACGCAACTATATTCGCGCTTCTTCCCAACCTAAAAGCTCTGCACCCGCTTTTGTAGAGCGCTTCCACCTCTTCGATTATCCCGGATACATCTCTAGACCTCAGCCTCCCATGAAGAATCGGCTCTGTGCAGAACGAGCAGAAGGAGCTCCTCTCACATCCTCTCGATACCTCTATCTCACATATAACGTTCGGGTACATGGGATGATCTTTCAAGATCTCCGATCCAAAGATTGACAGTTCATCGACAAGATTGTAGTCATCTTTCGACCCGAGGTCTTTCATCTCAGGGAAGAACGCCCAAACATCCCCACGGACCACGTATTCCGCATCGAATTTTGGAAGTATTGCCACAGTTCCTCCTTTTATCGTGTAGGCCAGGGTTATTGGCCCGGAGACTATCCTTGTGGACTTTGGGTTCTCCCCCAAGATCTTTTTAACCTCCGATAGAGTGATCGGAGTTCCGGATAAATAGTGACCCGGAACGGTAGTTCCTCCGTAGATGACGATCATGTTTGCATCGAATTTCCAGGAATCTTCCTCCCTGATCTCGTCTATCAACTTGTATTCGACAAAGGCGCCCATCTTTAGAAGGGCGCCATATGTATATCTTATATAAGGGGAGATATAGGGGGGTACGCCGAGAGCCGCTGGTTCGTCTATGTACCCATCAATCAGAACTGCCTTCAATTAACTTGAGCACCTCCGGGTCGGATTTAACGCAGAGAACACCGTACTTTACACATCCCCTGAACTTCTTGAAAGCAACCTCAACCTTGTGCCATTTTTCATCTATTATTCCCTTTATTTCTATCTTGTCCCCTTTTTCCTTCATGCTGAACCAATCGAAAATCCTGAATATGTTTCCGAGCTCCTCCGGAAACGCCAACTTATCAGAGAGCTCCCTACCATTCAAAAGTTTTCTGAAATCCTTAACATCTTCCATAGTTGGTTGAACATCCATTCTCATGACTATCCCATCTATCTTTCTGTATATGTCCATTGGAATCCCACTCTCGTCTATGTCAACTTTGAAATACCCTTTCTTCGTCGTATATTCCAACATATACCAACCTTCGCCTTGAACTATCGTAGCGTTTGTAGATTCTTCAAGCGCTTCCAATGCCACATCCTCGAGATCCTTTATCCCAGATGGTACGATGTAGAGGACTTTGTTCCCCATCCAGCAGTTTCCATCCATCCTAACCCATACGAGTTTCTTAGGATTTAGTACCAAGACAAGCTTGTCACCGCCCTTCTTGTACACCTTCTCGTACCTTATCTTCGGCGAATCAGACTCCTCCACGAAGAATCTGTATGCTACATAACTGGAACTTTTCCAAATCTTCACGATATCTTTGGCGGTTATGCCAAGTACGGTGGTCAAGGTCAAGATGAATACCAAGGTTTTTTTCATATAGACCACCTCAGAATCCGTCCATCACAGTTCTAACCGTGTCAAAATCGACGTTTATGTCTTTGATCTTCACCTTCTCCATACTAACCTCAAGTCGCTTCTGTGGTTCCATAGCCATAAGATTCCTTTCTCTGATCGTTGGAACAACGTATAAAGGTATGAAAACCGCTAAAAACACGGCCGCAGCGGCAACCCCCCACCAGACCCACTTTGCCTTTTTCCTGTTCCTTATCTTCCTCAAGAACTCGTTCTTGCCCTCTTCGGAGGGGACGTAATCCATTTTCGCCGCGTATATGGATATGATCTTTCTGTATATGTATATCTCGCTTCTCTCTTCATCCGTGGCTTCTTTTATACTCCTCTCTCCATCCAAAAATTCATTTATTCTTTCGTTCCACATTCTTCTTACCCCCTTCAAGGAGCTCTCTGAGCTTCTTCCTAGCGTAGTGCAACCTGCTCTTCACAGTTCCAACGGGCTTGTTCATTATCCTCGCTATCTCCTCATAGCTGAGTCCATCTATATCCCTAAGTTTTATGAGAAGCCTGTTTTCCTCAGAAAGAGTGTTCAGTTTTTCAAGAATCCTCTCATAATTTATCTCCTCCATGGCTTCGTCTATGACGTTGATGTCCGATACCGGATGGTGCATGTATTCTCCGCTGTCTTCATCGTCTTCTGGAAAGCTCGTCAGTATTTCCTTCCTCTTTTTCTTCTTCTCCAAAATATCTTTACAAACGTTCACCGCTATCCTGTGCACCCAAGTCGAGAGCTTCGAATCACCTCTGAACTTCTTTATCCCTTTGTATATCCTCATCATCACTTCTTGAACTACATCGTCAACATCATCATGCCCCAAGAAGCTCTTCGCTATTCCACCTATCCTCGGGGCATACTCGTAGTAAAGCCTCTCGTAAGCCCATTCTTCTCCATTCTTGAGGGCCTTGATGAATCTCTCCTCATCAAACTTTTTGACCTTGTCTTGGCTGCTTTTGTTCACTCCCATCACCTTGTTTATATTATCGGAGCCTCCGTGTACTCGCCGAATACTTCCCTGAGGGCATCGGATATCTCACCAACCGTTGCGTACACCCTGACCGCGTCTATTATAGGTGGCATGAGGTTCTCTTCACTCTCAGCCGCTTTTTTCACCCTCTCAAGAGCTTTCTTCACCTTCTCGCTATCTCTTCTCTCCTTGAGCTTTCTGAGCCTTGCTTTCTGCCTCTCCTCGTCCTCAGGATCTACTTTCAGGATGTTATCTATCGGTATATCTTCTTCTATCTGGAACTTGTTCACACCAACGATCACCCTTTCACCGTTTTCAACAGCCAACTGATATCTGTAAGCACTCTCGTTTATCTCCCTCTGAACGTATCCGCTCTCTATCGCCTTCACCATTCCGCCCAAAGCATCGATTTTTTCTATGTATTCCATTGCCCCCTTCTCTATCTCGTTCGTCATCGCTTCTATAGCATAGGAACCCGCAAGTGGGTCTACGGTATCTCCAACCCCAGATTCGTAGGCTATTATCTGCTGGGTTCTCAAAGCTATCCTGACGGATTCCTCAGTTGGGAGAGCGAGCGCCTCATCGTAAGAGTTGGTGTGAAGTGACTGCGTCCCGCCGAGAACAGCAGCGAGCGCCTGTATTGCTACACGCACGATGTTGTTCATCGGCTGCTGAGCGGTCAGTGTCGACCCACCAGTCTGCGTGTGGAATCTCAACCTCATAGCGCTTTCATCCGTAACACCGAAACGTTCTTTCATTATCCTGGCCCACAACCTTCTCGCTGCTCTGAACTTGGCTATCTCTTCCAAGAAATCGTTGTGCGCCGCAAAGAAGAAGGATAACCTTTTTCCAAACACGTTCGGATCGAGCCCTGCCTTTATAGCGGCTTCCACATAAGCTATCGCGTCCGCCAACGTGAAAGCAACTTCCTGAACGGCCGTTGATCCGGCTTCCCTTATGTGGTATCCACTTATACTTATCGGATTCCACTTTGGAAGGTTTTTGGCGCAGAAACCTATTATGTCAGTTATTATCCTCATGGAAGGTTGGGGTGGGAATATGTATGTTCCCCTCGCTATGTATTCCTTGAGTATATCGTTCTGTATCGTGCCTCTTAATTTCTCCATGGAAACGCCTTGCTTTTCCGCAACGACTATGTACATTGCGAGTAATATCGCCGCGGTCGAGTTTATAGTCATCGAAGTGCTAACCTGATCCAAGGGTATGCCGTCAAAGAGAACCTCCATATCTTCCAGAGAGTCTATCGCAACTCCCACCCTTCCTACTTCTCCTTCCGCCATCGGATGATCCGAGTCGTAACCGATCTGAGTCGGGAGGTCGAAGGCAACCGACAAGCCAGTCTGACCTTGAGACAGGAGGTATTTGTATCTCCTGTTTGACTCCTCAGCCGTTCCAAAACCGGCGTACTGCCTCATAGTCCAAAATCTTGCTCTGTACATCGTTGGCTGAACGCCACGTGTGAAAGGATATCTTCCCGGAAACCCGAGATCTTTCTCGTAGTCCATATCTTTTATATCGAGCGGTGTGTAAAGTCTTTTGATCTCATAACCAGAGGTGGATTCGAACTTTTCCTTTCTCTCTGGAAAGCGTGAGATCGCCTTGTTTACGACATTCTCTTCCCACTCTTTCAAACCTTCCTCGATTCTTTTGATCTCATCGTCTTTGAACATCGGATCCCCCTCCTCGAAAACCTTCTCTTCAACGGTATAATATCATCAAAGGTGAAGAAACGCCGCAAAGATCTCGAGGAGGAATTCCCCGTGAAAATGACACCTATGATGAGACAATACATGGAGATAAAGAGAAAATACAGAGACTCGATCCTTCTATTTCGCCTCGGAGACTTCTACGAGGCGTTCTTCGACGATGCGAAGACGGTATCGGAGGTTCTTAACATAGTCCTCACAAAACGCCAAAGCGCTCCGATGGCTGGGATACCATATCACGCTCTTGAATCTTATTTAAAAAGATTGGTCGACGCCGGATACAAAGTAGCTATATGCGAGCAGGTGGAAGATCCAAAGACGGCAAAAGGACTCGTTAAAAGAGAAGTGATCAGGGTGGTAACACCTGGGACGCTTCTTGAAGACGAGCTGCTCTCACAGTCAAACAATTACCTGGTCTCTATATGGAAAAACATAGCAGTTTACGCAGATATCTCAACTGGGGAAGTATTCGTTAGGTTTTACTCGTCGCTTGACGAACTCTTTGACTCAGCATCGTCTCTGGGAGTTTCCCAGGTTATATGTCCTCAAAGCATCACCGAGATGGTGAGGGAAAGGCTGAACGTGTTCACAGATCCCCTGGACGACTGGTACTACTCGGAAGATGGAATGACGGAAGAATTCAAGTCAACGTTCGGAGTGGAGAGCCTGGATCATCTAGAGTTAGGTGAAGGGAAAAAAGCACTTGTCGCACTGATAAGATACCTCAAATACACACTCGTCACCAAAAACCTGAACTTGAGAATGCCGAGAGTGATAAGAGAAGAAGAATGGCTCGTACTAGATTCAGCCACCGTTGAGAACTTATCACTGATACCGGGGGAGAAGGGAAAGAACCTGTACGACATAATGAATAACTGCAAGACTTCCATGGGGTCACGCCTTTTGAAGAAATGGATGCTCCAGCCGCTCAAAGATAGAAAAGGTATCGAGAAGAGACTCGACCTGGTTCAGAATTTCTTGGAAGATCCCCTCTCACTCAACGAGATAAGGGAGTACCTAAGGGGAGTCCACGACCTTGAAAGGATAGTATCACGTCTCTCCTACGGGAAATCCTCACCAAAGGATCTGGTTTCACTTAGAGAAAGCCTCAAAATAGTCTTCGAGATAAACGAGGTTCTGTCGACAAATGAAAAGCTATCGCACTTGTCTTTGAAAGAGCTTCCAGACCTCGTGGAATATTTAGACAGGGCGATATACGATGAGCCGTCCTCCACCGTCGGAGATGGAAAGGTCATAAAGGACGGTTTTTCCAAGGAACTAGACGATTACAGAGAACTGCTGTTTCATTCTGAAGACAGGCTCGCGCAGTTTGAGAAGATGGAAAGAAAGAGAACGGGAATACAAAACCTAAAGGTTGGATACAATCAAGTATTTGGATATTACATAGAAGTCTCAAAAGCGAACTCAAGAAAAGTGCCGGATTACTACGAGAGAAAGCAAACACTTGTGAATTCGGAGAGGTACATAACGCCAGAACTCAAAGAGTTTGAAGAGAAAGTTCTCTCAGCCAAGGAAAGAATAGAGGAGATAGAGAAAGCTCTTTACGAAGGAGTCCTGAAAAGGGTAAAAGAGAATTTAAAAGACATCGAAGATATCGCTCAGTCTCTCGCTGAGATAGACCTTTACTCAACGCTCGCTTATGATGCTTCGCTCTATGGATACACAAGGCCAGAATTCTCCCAAGATGAGCTGATCATCGAGAAGGGAAGGCATCCGGTAGTCGAGAGGTTCACTAGAGAATTCACACCGAACGACGTTTATATGGACGAAAATTCTCGGTTCATAATATTAACAGGACCGAACATGTCTGGAAAATCGACTTACATAAGACAGATAGGACTCATAGCCGTAATGGCTCAGATGGGTTCCTTTGTGCCCGCATCCTACGCAAAGCTTCCGATATTCGACAGGGTGTTCACGAGGATGGGGGCGAGGGATGACATTTCAAGTGGGAAGAGCACGTTCATGGTCGAGATGAGCGAAGTCTCGCTCATACTATCGCGAGCCACGAAAAATTCCCTCATACTCCTTGACGAAATCGGAAGGGGAACGAGCACGTTCGACGGGATCTCGATAGCATGGGCCGTTTCCGAGCACATACACAC
>JALVXE010000119.1:0-565 GCA_027038385.1 Thermotogaceae bacterium | reverse complement strand
CATACACACCAAGATAAGGGCTAAGACGATATTTGCAACGCACTTCACAGAGCTCACAGAACTTTCTTCCATGTATAAAGGGATCAAAAACATGACAATAGAAGTCGCTGAGGAAAATGGAAACGTCAAGTTTCTCCATAGGGTTGTGGAAGGAGTGGCAGACAGAAGCTACGGGATAGAGGTGGCAAAGCTCGCCGGACTTCCCGAAGAAGTCGTCTCGAGAGCCAAGGAAGTTCTGGACGTGATCGTCGAAAAGAGCGAGCTTGATAAAAAACTCAGGGTTCTGGACAAGGAGAAGATAGAGAGGTTGAAGAAGAGAAAGAAGAGGACAGAAAATCAGATGGAGTTGTTTTGAAAAGCTCCTGTGCGGTAAAGGTCTTCTCAACTTGAAAATACAATCAACATCTGGCTCTGCCAAACGTTCAAGCCACACCCCACCATTGAGAGCTTTACAAGCTCTCTGGTTAAAAACCCCGCTTTTTACAAAGGAAATATCAGGTCAATTCCAAGCATCCTGATCAAATTCCGAGTTCTTCGAATATCCTACTGACTATCTCCTTTCCGA
>JALVXE010000118.1 GCA_027038385.1 Thermotogaceae bacterium | reverse complement strand
TTTCAAGATCTGTCAGCACTTTTCTGGCGAGCTTCAGATCGATTCTCTCGATTCTAAGAACGTCAACACCCACGCCCACGATCAAAATTATCAGCTCCTATCCAGAATTGCACAGAAGAAAAACTTCATGAGTTTGAAAAAAACCTTCCACCTTTTTGGATCTTGGGAGATCCTGTAGAGCCACTCGAGTCCTGCTCTTATCATCCACCTCGGGGCGCGTTTTTTGAATCCAGCTAAAACGTCAAACGTACCACCGACTCCCATGAAGAGTCCCTTATCGAACCTGTGAATGTTCTCGTGTATCCAGAGCTCCTGTTTTGGAACACCCATTGCGACTAAGACGACATCTGGTTCCTTGATGACTATTTCCTCAACTGGCCCTTTCCCTTCAAAGTATCCATGATGATACCCACAAACGTTCAAACCTTCCCTCTTAAGATCTTCGGCAAGTTTTGAGACCACCTCTTCCTTCGCACCAAGCAGGTAGAACTTCCAACCCCTTTTAATCCCCTCATCTATCAGATCTTTTGCCAACTCCACACCGGGATATTTTCCTATCCTCTTTCTCTTGAATCTGGCCGTAACAACTATTCCTGTTCCATCGGGAACAACGAGATCGGCTTCCATGAGAGCTTTCCTGTATCTCATATCTTCCTTGGCTTTCAACATTATCACGGCGTTGGCCGTGATGACAAAAGTCCTGCGGGAGGAGTCAACCCTACGGATAACATCTTTGAATATCTCCTCCCTGGGCCTCTCGTCGATCTCCACACCAAAGAGTTTCATACATTCAAAACGGGCTTTATATCTATCTTCCAACCTGTTAGCTTTGCGGCAAGCCTCACATTCTGCCCGTCTTTACCTATGGCGAGTGGCATATGGTTTGGAGGAACCAAAACCCTTGCAACTTTTCTCTCAGGATCCAATATATCTATCTCCGTGACGGGAGCCGGGGCGAGCGCGTTCGCTATAAACTCTTTGGGATCTGCGGACCATTTGAGTATATCCACCTTCTCACCTTTTAGCTCTCTCATAACGGCGTTTATCCTGATTTTTCCTTCCCCTATACATGCACCAACCGGATCGACGTTCAATTCGTTGGAAATAACCGCGACTTTAGTTCTTATTCCCGCTTCTCTCGCTATAGCCTTTATCTCGACGACTCCTTCTTCTATCTCCGGTACTTCGAGTGCCAGAAGACCGGCGACAAATTCCGCCATTCTTCTGCTGACGAATATCTTCGGGCCTTTTCTTGTTTTCTCAACTTTGCTTATGTAGACCTTTATCATATCGCCAGCAGATATGTTCTCTCCCGGAATCCATTCTCTTCTCAGAAGCCTTGTCTCTATCTTCCCTATCCTTATATCAGCCCAATCCTTGGTAACTCTTATCACCTCGCTTGTCCTAACCGTTCCTTCAAAGTCCGAATATTGCTCGTAGAGCTTCACCTTCTCCAATTCCCTTATCTGCTGAACTAAGACCTGTTTAGCCGTCTGTGCGGCTATCCTTCCAAATTTCTTCGGATTGACCTCAACCTTGATCTGGGATCCTAGATCTGCTTTTGAATCGTATTTCTTCGCTTCTTCCAGGGATATCTGCTTCAACTCATCTTCAACGTTTTCCACCACTTCTAAAATGTGGTAAATCCTTATATTTCCAGTTTTTCTATCGACCTCAACGACGATGTTGTCGAGATCGACTCCCTTTTGAACGCCGAGGTGCTTTTTGTAAGCGTTTAGAAGGGCTTTTTCAAGTATCCCGAGAACTTCTTCTTTCATTATTCCCTTTTCCTTTTCGAGCTGTTCCAGGGCCTCTAGAAGTCCAAAGTTCATAAGAACACCTCCTTATATCTCCGGTTCGAGATTCGCCCTTTTCACATCGTCCAGACTTACGGATACTTCCTTACCATCATCATCGAGAATCACTCTTCCATCCTCGTAAGACTTTATTCGTGCGATTATCACCCTGCCATCTTTCAGAACAAGCTTTGCCAAATTTCCAGTGAATCTCTTGTAATCTTTTTCTCCTCTAAGAGGCCTATCGAGGCCTGGGGAAGAGACTTCCAATATGTATCTTCTCGTTATGATGTCTTCCGCATCGAGCCACATCTCCAGATCTCTCGAAACCATCTCGCAATCCCTTATGGACACATAGCCAACTGGATTATCTATGGTTAGACGGAGAACCCATCCTTTCCCCTCTCTCCTATAGGTCAAATCAAACACCTCAAGACCGTATTTGTCCACTATTTCTTCGGCTTTTTTCCTTATCATATCAAGGTCAACTTCCATCACTTTC
>JALVXE010000117.1 GCA_027038385.1 Thermotogaceae bacterium | reverse complement strand
CAAAGAGAACTATGACTGCTAAACCTTCTTTCTTGGATGGAAAGGATAGATCCACTCCAGCAACTATTCCGGGATCGCCGTTGAACTCTTCGAACTTCAATTTTTCTCTAAGACTCTTCTGAATTTTCACCGCATCCTGCGGACTCAGGTTCCAGTCGTGAAGCCTTTTGTATTGCAAACTCAATCATCTCCCACTCACGTAAACCCTTCTTCCAAGGCTTCTATCATACTCACTCCAGTCTCCATCGGTTTCTTGGATTATCTCCAACATTTTGGAAACCTTCGAATCCATGTTTTCAACGAAATGAACTATCAATGCCTCCGGTGTCTTCGGTATGACCGGTGAACCTAACTCCATCTGACCGTGATGGGATATTATTATGTGCTCAAGCTCCAAAAGCTTGGTTTTCGACAGCTTCGACTTCCTCGCAAAACTTCTGACCATTTCCACGCCTATGACGATGTGTCCTTTGAGTTCTCCCTCCGTCGAGACCTCTATACCAGACGGTTTGACGACGTATTCTCTGATCTTCCCTATATCGTGAAGGAGTGCCCCAGCAACGGCTAGATCTCTGTTCACGCCATAAGTCTTGGATACAAATTCAACCATTCTCGCCACGTTAAGACTGTGCTCTAGAAGACCACCGATATAAGCATGGTGGTGCTTCACAGCGGCTGGAGCCATCAAGAGATCGTCTCTCAAACTCCTGAACACCGTTTTTAGAAAATCCCTGAGCTCTCCATCACCGATCGACTCCACCATCTTCATGAGATCCCTGAACATCTCCTCTGGATCTCTTCTGGATTTCCTGATGAACCTCTCTGGATCGAATTCACCCTCTTTCAGTACCCTAACCGAATCTTCGTCTTTGGATATGTTTATCTGGAGTCTTCCATCGAATATCACCGGCTTGCCTTTTACCATGAGTATATTTCCCTCGTTTATCTCCGAATCGTTTTTCTCAGCGTTGTACCAATCTATAGCCCTCACAGATCCTGTTCTGTCCGAGAGCGTCATCAAAAGGAATTTCTTTCCATCTTTTGCGGTCTGGAGTCTCTTACTCTCCAACTTCAAAACGGCTTCTATGTCCTTGTTGAGCATCTTATCCATGTCCTCCACAAGAGGCATGAAGACTTTCAATTTATCCCCGAGGTTCACGTATTCACCCCTTTCAGAATCTTTTCCAGGTCTCTCGCGTTCTCCAGAGGATATCTAAAGGATATCACATCACCACTCTTCAGAATGAATCTCACAGACATGGGTTTAACAACCACCGCTTTCACATCGCTTGTTTTCACCACGATCTTACCTATCCTAACAACATTATCGATAGTGTTCACCACGACACTTTTTCTCCACATCGTCATCATCCAAAATCCAATTGCCGAAAAGACCATACATATCGTGAAGGACAAAATCTCGGACAAGTTCTGAAATTGGCGGTCGAATACCATGTAACCAGAAATGGAATAGATCGTGAGTGCGGTCAACTTGTACCAAGAAGGGATTCTGAAGAGGTATACCATGGTTGAAAAAACGCGGGGAGTACCCCGCGTTCATCACACCTCCTGAGCACTTCCAACGTACCTCTTGACTTTTCCAGATCTAAGGCATTCTGTACAAACGTGCATCCTCTTCACCGTTCCATCTGGAAGAACCACCCTCACCCTCTGTATGTTCGGTTTGAACCATCTGGAAGTTTTCTTATTCGAATGACTTACGTTGTTACCAGTTCTGGGACCCTTTCCGCATATCTCACATCTTTTCGCCATGCACCTTCCCTCCCTTGATCGTTTCAAACCGGGAGGAGATGATATCACAAAACCATTTAAAGGTAAAGACTCTTATGCCAAGCGCTCCAAACTCTTCCTCTCCGAAAACTCCTCGGAAAACGTGTACTCCTTTAAGGATATCTTCAACATTTCAACTATGCTGCTTTCATCCTCAAAACCTTTCTGAAGTTTTAAAATGCTTAAGATGCTCTCCAAGAACACCTTTATATCCTTTGCGATCTTCATGGCTTTCTTCGGATCGAGTGATGGGTCGAGCTTTCTCAGAGCACTGGCTATGTACTTCTCCGATATGTCAAGCCCTTTGGAGAATTTCCCGAGCAAATCTTTGAAAAACTCCATGACCTTTTTCTTTTCTATCCCAGCCTCTTTCGATACGTATCCAGCCACCCAATCGAATTCTTTCGATACGAAATTCTTCAGCGTGTAATCGCTTCCGCTTTTTCTCCAAAGGGAAACCGAAGCTTTTTCCACGGAGATTTCCACCATCCTCACTGAAAAGTTTTTCGTTTCAATCTTCGCACTCATTACAGATAGGCTGATC
>JALVXE010000116.1 GCA_027038385.1 Thermotogaceae bacterium | reverse complement strand
GAGAGAGACCCTGCTGCTCTATAGTTTTAATCTTTCCAAGAAGAACCTCTCCGGTGGCTCCGTCTATAGAGATCCAATCTCCTTCCCTTATAACGATATCTCCAACCCTTATCTCTTTCTTCTCGTCGTCTACCAAGAGTTCCTCAGCTCCGACAACTGCCGGCTTACCCATTCCCCTTGCGACAACCGCCGCGTGAGAAGTCATTCCGCCTCTTGAGGTGAGTATTCCCTGAGCTGCGGCCATTCCCCCAACATCTTCTGGGCTCGTCTCGGGTCTTACCAATATGACTTTCTCTCCATTTTTAGCCCACTCTTCTGCGGTCTTTGCATGGAATACCGCTTTTCCGCTCGCGGCTCCCGGGGAAGCTGGAAGACCTTTGGCTACAACCTTGGCTTTCGCCTTTTCCTCAGGATCGAAAGTCGGGTGGAGAACCGTTTCAACGTGTTTTGGCTCTACTCTCAAAATGGCTTCCTCCTTGCTTATGAGCCCCTCTTTGACCATATCGACCGCTATTTTTATAGCGGCCCTTGCCGTTCTCTTTCCACTCCTTGTCTGGAGAAGGTATAGCTTTCCTTTCTCGACCGTGAACTCTATATCCTGCATATCCCTGTAGTGTTTCTCTAACTTCTGCATGACGTCCATCAGCTGATCATAGACCCCGGGGAGTCTGCTCTTGAGTTCGTCGAGCTTGAGCGGTGTTCTTATGCCGGCAACGACATCCTCACCTTGGGCGTTCGGCAAGAATTCACCGTAGGGTTTCTTCTCACCAGTGTTCGGATCCCTGGTGAACGCAACTCCAGTTCCGCTGTCATCTCCCATGTTTCCGAAGACCATCATGACGACGTTAACAGCTGTTCCAAGGAGCTCGTCCTCTTTTATACCGTTGATCTTCCTGTAGGTAACAGCTCTTTCGTTCATCCAGCTCCCGAAGACCGCGTCTATAGCTTTCCAGAGCTGATCCCAAGGATCCTGTGGAAATTCCTTACCTTCCTCTTTGTATATCTCCTTGAATCTCTCAACGAGTTTTTTGAGGTCCTCCGCATCGAGCTCTGTATCTAATTTGACTCCCTTTTCCTCCTTCATCTTCCCAAGCTCTTTCTCGAACTTCTTTCTGTCTATTCCCATCACTATATCCCCGAACATCTGAAGGAACCTTCTGTAGGCGTCATAGGCGAATCTCTCGTTATTCGTGAGCTCCATCAGCCCTTTGACAGTCTCGTCGTTGAGTCCGAGGTTCAAAACAGTGTCCATCATACCGGGCATCGATATGGCAGCACCGGATCTGACGGAAACAAGAAGGGGATTCTTCGGATCACCGAGCTTCTTTCCGGAAACTTCCTCGAGTCTGTGAAGGGCTTCCTCAACCTGCTCTTTCAAACCCTCCGGGTAAGTTCTGTCGTGATCGTAATAGTACTTACAAACCTCCGCGGATATGGTGAAACCCGGGGGAACCGGAATACCGAGGTTGGTCATCTCAGCGAGTCCAGCACCCTTACCTCCGAGTATGTCCTTCATCTTCGCGTTTCCATCGGCTTTTCCATTTGCGAAGAAGTACACATATTTCTTCATCCTATCACCTCCCGTTGTTAGTGCTTTAATGCATGATAGAATATTTCTTGTGATCAGTCAAGAAATAGACGAAATCAGCGAATCTTCACGTTTTCAAGAAGAGGAGGAATTATCAGTATGGTAAAAACAGCTCCAAGCGCTATGCCAACGCTCATGAGAAATCCAAGCCTTTCATAAAGAGCAAGTGGTGCAAAAAGTAGCGTTGCGAATCCAAGAGCCAGTCCGAGTGAATTGCTGAATATCACACTGCTTATCTCTTCCACGACCTTGTTTATATCCTTCATCTTTACGTATTTGCTCGTGAAGTGTATTGCATAGTCTATGACAAGCCCCATCAAAAGCCCTGCGACTATGACCGTCGAGATCTCCAGTGGTATGTTGAAGATCACCATGATTATGAAATTAGAAAGGCTGGTCAGTATCACTGGTATCGTCGCTAAAATCGATAAAGAGAACCTTCTGAAAACTCCAAGAAGTAACACCAGTATGAAGAGAAACGACAGGGAAAGAGAAATGACCTGGCTCTTCACTATACCGCTGTTGGCGTTGACGGTATCAACTAACGGACCTTCTATCTCGTAATCGTAATCGTATTTTTTCAAAATCTTCCTGATGTTATCCAGCAAGGTTTGAGCTTCAAGCGTACCTGTGTACGGTGTCTTTATCATCATATCGACGTATCCTTTACCTATCATGCTGGAAAGTTCTTTGTACCTCTCAGACATGATCTGGAGTATCGGTATAGGAACATGAAGCTCTTTCGAGAGATCAACGACGCTC
>JALVXE010000115.1 GCA_027038385.1 Thermotogaceae bacterium | reverse complement strand
CGGTGGAGGAGAGCTGTAAGCCGGATTCTGTGTTCGTGGGTCATCAATCTTGGAGGTGTGTCACCACACCCCTCAAGCGGGCTACCCGGGGATTCGGGCGGGTCCACCCATTCCCCTGCTTGCCCTTGCTCCGGATGAGGCTTACCGAGCCGCTGGGTTACCCCAGCGCTGGTGGGCTTTTACCCCACCTTTCCACCCTTGCCCAGAACGGGCGGTCTGAAGTCTCTATGGCGCTATCTGCAGATCGCTCTGCCCGGGCGTTACCCGGCACCCTGCCCTACGGAGTCCGGACTTTCCTCGACTCTCAGAGCCGCGACCCACCGCTCTCCTCCACCAAAAGTTCCTTTATCTTCTGAACAATTAAATTCATCGGTTTATCGGTTGATATCCTTCCTCTATTTTTCCCACCACCGCCTTTTGAACCTATGAGTGAGTTGAGACTTTTTATCAATTTTCCAATATCCACCTTTTTTGATCCTATTTCATATCCGCCTTGTACCTTTATCATTATGAGGACATCCTCTTCATCGCCTATGAATTTGAACAGGTATTTTCCAACCTCTTCGTACCCGCCGAAAGCGACTATCCTAAGTTTGCAGCATTCCTCTGCGTTTTCCAGAAGATCCCTTGAAATCGTCTTCGCGTACTCCTCCGAGAGTTTGTCGAGCTTTGAAGCATTTTCTTTCGAGCTCTCTATTATGTTCGATATCCTCGATCTCATCTCATCTGATGACGTAGTGAGCATCTTTGATAGATCTTTGAAAAGATCCACGAGTTTTGAGAATTCCTTGAAGGCTCTCATTCCCGCTACGAAATACACTCTCGTGAGGGACCCCTTGACTTTCTCGTAACCTATGATCTTTATCAAACCGATCTCACCCGTCATTGAGACGTGAAATCCTCCACACGCGCTCCAATCGAAATTCTCTATCTCTATTATCCTGACCTTTCCTCTAACCTTATCCGAAACGGGCTTCCTGAGCGGAAACTTTTCAGATTCTGACCGATCGATCACGTGCTCGATCACCCGTCTGTTATCAAGGACTATTTCGTTCGACAGCTTTTCAGCTTCTTCCAGAACCTCCTTGAGCACTGGAGCAGCGTTCAAATCGATGGTTGAAAAATCCTCTCCCATGTGAAAAGACACCGTCTCTATATCTGCGACTTCGATGAGCGCTGCCGAGAGTATGTGTTGCGCTGTATGCTGGCGAGCTATCTCTCTTCTCCTTCTTTCGTCTATCCAAAAATCGTATTCCCCGGGATTGATTTCTCCATCGAGAACGTGATGAATCTTTCCGTTTTTTTCGAAAACTCTTAGAACACTCCTGTTACCTATCTTTCCCCTATCCCCGAGCTGTCCACCCTTTCCATCCGGATAGAAAGGGCTGTTCTTTGACACCGCAACAAACCTGTCCTTGTCCCGGTAGACCTCTTCTATTATCAATCGATCACACCTCCTGAGAACTTGGTGAGATTGTACCACCTATGGATTTTTTTGAAACCGTCATATATCTCCATACACCATGTTCTATTCAGCCATTCCTAGTAGCTCCTTTGCCGCTATCTCGTGAAGCTTAGTATGAAACCTTATATCTTTTCTTATCGGATCCATAAAGAGTATCTCTTTATCCACCAATTCCTTCACTTTTTCGTACTTGTCTTCAACATAGTACAGATTCTCCCCTTTCAACGCCATCTGAAGTATTTCTTTTAAGTCTTTCCTCCCTCTCAATATCTCGAACATCCTTGATGATATTTGCTCTTTCAGGTCTTTCAAAACAACGAATGGCTCATCACTCTCCAAGATTTCTTCCATTATCCAGGGCACTCCACCTATTTTTCCCGACAAGCTTGCTGTGTCTTCTTCGGGCATACCTTCCGACATGAGTACTTTTTTCGTGATCTCATCATCGAAATAATCCACAAGATAAAACCGAGAAGTATTTTCAAGTGTAGAGTCTGTATAGACCAGCTCTATGAAGAACGTGTCTGATGTCATCACTATCACATGAGCAAGATGCAACACTTTGGTTAGCCTGACGAAGAAGTTGAACAGCTCTTTTATCAGCGGCCGCTGGCCTCCTCCATTCAAGTAGATGTCTTTGAGCTTCTGAAGCTCATCGAAGACTATCACCGGAACTAATCCCTTCGCTCTGTCTTCTTCCAATCTCTTTCTCATCTCTGCAAATGGCTTTCTCTCTTTTCTCTTTATCTCCTCCAATACGTGTGGCTCTATCTCGAATATCCCTAAGTTTATCTTCGGTTTAATCACGCTTATCATTTCCTTGAACCAACCCTTCGGAGTGAAAAACAGCTGAACTACACTGTCATAATCAGATATGAGCTCCTCTCTCAAGT
>JALVXE010000114.1 GCA_027038385.1 Thermotogaceae bacterium | reverse complement strand
TGCCTATTCGAAGAAGGAAGCCATGGAGATACTCAAAGAACGCCCGGATATCGCAGTTGCGATAATAGACGTGGTGATGGAGGACAAATCTGCGGGCCTTGACCTCGTAAGATACATAAGAGAAGAGCTCAAAAACCAAAGAACGAGGTTGATAATAAGGACCGGCCAACCTGGGTATGCCCCAAGGAAAGACGTGATAATGAATTACGACATAAACGATTACAGGGAAAAAACGGAGCTTTCTTCCGAGATGATGGTTGGTGTAGTCATCGCGGCCATAAGATCTTACAGGGATATAACTTTTTTTGAAAGAGAGAAGGAGATAAACCGCATACTCTACGAGTTCGCTCTTGAACATACAAGAGAAGGTTCGGTGAGCAAAAACATAGAAACCGCTTTGAAACCTTTCGTTGAGATGTTTAAAAGTTGGGGAATAGAAGTCAGCGGTTCCATAAGATCGGTAGACGGGGAGATCACGAAATTTGGAAATCAGCCTCCAGGAGAGGTGGAGCTCTCAAGTGAAAAGGGTGTTGAATGGATTGATAACCACACTTTGAAGGTTAGTACAACGACGCTCGGGAAGCCGATAGCCACCATACTCCTTAGGTTCTCGGAGGATATCGGAGAGAGGCTAAGAGAATCTCTGAAAGTTTCGTTCTTTCAGCTTCTCTCCGTTATTGAAAACGAAGAGCTCAAAAAACTCTTTGAGAGTTCCATGTACAAGATGATACAAACCCTCGCGGATTTGATAGAGCACAGATCAGAAGAGACAGGAGAGCATGTCAAAAGAGTAGCAGAGATGACGAAGATTTTGATCAGGAAGTTCATCGAAGATGAAGAAAGGGTCAAGATGATAGAACTTGCGTCCATGCTCCACGACGTTGGAAAAATAGGCATACCGGACAACGTTCTCAACAAACCAGCTCGCTTGACGGAAGAGGAGTTCGAGATAATGAAGAAACATTCAACGATTGGGTACGAGATCCTATCGAAATACGACAACGAGATATTCAAGATAGCCGCAACGATAGCAAGGTGGCACCATGAGAACTGGGATGGAAGTGGGTATCCTGATGGGTTGAAGGGTGAAGAGATACCTATAGAGGCGAGGGTGGTATCGATAGTCGACACTTACGATGCTCTGAGATCTGACAGGGTTTACAGAAAGGCCTGGAGCGAGGAGGAAACGATCGAGTACATAAAGAAGATGACAGGGATAAAGTTCGATCCCAAAGTGGTGGAGGAGTTCTTCAAATCCTATGAAATCCTCCGTTCAGTTATAGGGAAATTCTGATATAATCTCGTATCGCACTGGGGCGTAGTGTAATTGGCAGCACACTGGACTTTGGCTCCAGCGGTGGAGGTTCGAATCCTCCCGCCCCAGCTTGCGCACCGTGCTAGGCGGGGGGTTGGCGGTCCCCTGAACCCGAAATCCGCCATATGCGGGGCCGATGCCCGTCCGAGGCCTCTCGGGTCGGGAAACGGCCCTTTTGAGGGGTGATGAAGGTTGGGTCCCACGCAACGGGAACCCGTGAACCTGGTCAGGCCCGGGAGGGAGCAGCCATAAGCGGGATTACCCGTGTGCCGTGGGGTAGCCCAGCCGGAGCCTCGAGAAAGGGTACGCCCCGGTTCGGGAAGGTCGAAGATGGGCGCACGGTGCGCTTATCCAGTGCGATCGTCCAAGTTCTGATAGAGCTTTTGGTTATATCTTTGGCTTCCCTCTCGTTCTTTCCGGTTTTCGGATCTGCTACGGCACTTTTCAGGAAGATTTCAAGCAGAATGGACAAGTTCATAGACATGTCCATGGCGGTTTCCTTCATGAGAGATGAGATAAACTCCAGGATAATTGAGCCGGGCTTTTCAGCGAGCTCTACTCAGAGACTTTCGTTCGTTGGATTCTCAAACGGACAGGTTAAAACCATAACGTATCTGATAAGAAAGGTCGGTGAGAAATACAGGATTTACAGGAAAGCCAGATGGGAGGGGAACAACGTCATCTATGAATCGGAAAATCCAATGTGGTTTGAGGTAAGAAAAAGAATGGTGATATTCCACGTTGACAACTACGAGTTCTTCATACACGAGCCCGTCAAACTTGAGAACCTTTCAGACTTTCCTGGAGTCTCAAGAGGTCCTCTTCCTTTCCGAGAACGATGAGCCTGTCGCCAGCCTCTACTTTTGTGTTGCCTTTTGGGTTGAATATGTACTCTCCACCTTTCCTCATAGATATGACTATCAGGTTGTAATTCTGCGGAAGCTTTATCTCCGCCAATGTCTTTCCGGCTAGTTCGCTTTTGCCTTCAACCACCACTTCCTCAAGCCTTAGGTTTTCCCTTCCTGAAAACGTGACAACATCCAGGAAGGATATCAATCCTGGATTCGTAGCCATCATGGCCATCCTGACCCCAGTCAGCTCCGCCGTTGCTACCACGCTTGTGGCACCTGCATACAGGAGCTTTCTCATGCTTTCAACATCCGAGGCTCTGGATATTATGTTTATCGAGGGATTTAGTGTTCGTGCGCTGAGAACTACGAAGACGTTCTTCGTGTCATCGGGGAGGGTGGTTATTAAGGATTTCGCCCTGTCTATTCCGGCTTGAAACAGTATGTCCTCCTCTGTGGCATCTCCAACGACGTAAGGGAATTCCTTTCCAAAGAACTCTGTGAGCCTTTTTATCTCCTCTTCGCTTTTATCTATTACCACGAACTCCGCTCCCTCCCTCGTGAGTTCAGAAATTATGTGCTTTCCCGTCTTACCAGATCCAACTATTATGTGATGGTCTTTCATCTTGCTTATCATCTTCAACCTCCTCCTCGCCTGAACGTACTTGTTTATCTCACCCTCCACTATGAACTGCGTAAGAACGGATATCCCGTAGAGCACGACACTTATCCCTGCGAATATCAATCCCATCGTAAAGACTTTCGTCACCGGTCTGATGTTCGTCATGCCTCCTATCATTTCGTATCCGACGGTGGATATGGTAATAGCGCTTTCAAACATGGAATCGAGAAACGACCATCCCTCGAGCAGCCAATATCCGACAGATCCGACGAGGAATATCACAAGTACGAGAATACCAGTTATGAGGAATTTCTTAAGAAGTCTGCGGTATTCCTCCACGAAATCACCTCAGATTGCTATTTTAGCATACCCGAAAGAGTTTTTATCGCGACAAACACAACCAAAGATACTCCTAGGTTCAGAACGGCTCCGGCTCCAAAAAGGTTCCACCTCGGATAGAGATCCGTGAGGTTTCCAACGTAGCTGTAGAGTTTTACAGATGCTGGGTACAGAGAATCGTTGAAAAGAAGCATTAGGGGTGCTAAGAAGGCGTTCCATCCAGCCATGAAGCCTATGAGCGATCCTACCGAAATTTGTGGAACAGCGATTCTCATCAGTAACTTTTTAGCTGCGGATCTCCCACCTTCTAAGATCGCGGCTTCTTCGTACTCCTTAGGGATCGAATCGATATATCCCTTGATGAACACCACTATCTGCGGTATGACGTTCGATATCACGATGAGCGAAACTGGTAGCAGAGAATTTATCATCTTCATCTTGGCATACATCGCGAATATCATTGAGAGGACGTGAATTCCTGAAACTGTCCTCAGAACGAGAAACATCTGGAGCATCCAATCCAGCTTCTTTCGAGATATCGAGTACGCCAAAGGAAAGGAAAGAAGCGGTGATAGTACCATCACCGGAAGGGCTATGATAAGAGAGTTTAGAATGTTCTTACCGTATCCATCATTCAGCACGTCTTTTATCGATGAGAAGCTTACTCTGCTGACCGTTAGTGAATCCGGATAATCTGTGAACGCCACCATCATGAGTGAAAGGACGGTTATAGCAGCCGCTAGTGAAAGAACAGTAATAATGGAGATTTTCACAACAGTTGAGAATTTTGATAACTTTCCCAATCTGATCGTTCTTCTGCTCATGAGAAGCGCCGTGAAAATCATCAGAAAGTACAGAGGAAAGGATTCAAATTTGGATATCGGAAGGATGATCAAAGCCGATATAAAGGCGATTTTGGCCGGTAGAAATGACAAAACGGCAGAGATTATGGAAAAAACATCACCGGATATGAAAAACCACAAAGCAAAGAAGGCTGACAGAAAGATATTTCTCAATATTTTTCTCTTTCTGAATATCCACACGGATATCATCGCACCTAGGAATATGTACGTTGCGGATGAAAAAGACAACATCTGCTTCATGTCGTAGTTTTCAAAGATTTTGTAGTTCAAAACACCTAGTGTGGTTAGATTTCCTATCGCTCCAAGATGTGTTATCCAATTTGGTTTTGTCACGCCTCCACCAGTCAGAAGGAACGGAATTGTAAAAGAATGTGCGTATCTGACGACGTATATCAAGAACCATCCTTCCAATACACTTGAAAGCTTTGGGAGGGCTATATTCACAAAGATTTCTGCCTCTGTAGCGCCATCTATCCTGGCAGCTTCCATTATCTCGTTTGGTATGTCGTCTATGGAGTGAAGTATCGATAACGTGATCATCGGAAGATCGAGCCAAACACTGAGAACCACAGCCCACATGTAAGCTGCGATCGGGTCGGATATGATATCGGTTGGAAGTCCCAGGTGCGAGATCAGGGAAGTTCCGTTGAGCCCATATATCGCGAATCTCCATGTCATCACCGTTAGATAAACAGGGACCGCCCATGGAATGAATATCAAGGTATTCAATAGGGTTCTCTTCTTCCTCAAGCTCCAAGCGAGGAATGTGGCGATCGATAGCAAAAGTACGGTGTCCAGTGTAGACCAAAAAACACTTATCCTTGCGGAGATTCTGAACGCTTCGCTTGAGAACACGGAGAAAAAGGAATTCCCACTGAGAATCAGCGAGAACACGAATGGGAACAGCTTGTAGAATACTATCGTTGAGAGCGATATTAACGATATCGCCCACCAGATCATTTACCGCTGACGACCTTCCTCCCAGCCTCCAAAAGAACCCTTGGATCGTTCACTCCCCTCATCATGAGTCTTAAGATCGCGTTGACTGCCTCGTAATATCTCCAACTGTTTGGATCCGTAGGAGTTGGCTTTCCGTACTTTTCATATTCTTCAAGCTTTTCAAAGATGGGGTTTCTTGAAAGTTTTTCCAAGGCTTTCTCATTCGTTGGGATCTTGTAGAGCTTTTTGCAGAACTCTTCTTGGAATTTTTCTGATGACACGAACTCGAGGAACTCTTTTACATTTTCGGTTAGATGACCTTTCACAACCACAAAACCCTTGTAATCAAGGTTTGGAGAGATGAAGCTTTTTGCTTTTTCCAAGAACGGTGGATTCATTATCCCGAAATCCACGTGTTTTTTGAGGAATTTCGGTATCAGAAAACTTCCAAACATCAGGACTTTCGCATCGCCTCTCATGAAAAGCCCTATGGCACTCCTACCGTCTTTCGGCAGATACGGGACTTCCTTTTTAAGCCAAAGGATGTACTCTATGGCCTTCTCAGTGGACTCGTCTTTTAGATAAAGATCGGTATTTTTTCCAAATGCCCTCTGAAATGTCTGAAAGTAATATCTCCCGTATATCGGTATCATCAGAGCATTTTTCTTACCTTTGAAAAGTCTGACTAAGTCCTCCACAGACCTCGCATTCGGAGTGTTTCCTCTATAAAAGAAAACCCCACCTATGTCAGAGTATATGGGAATCCCGAGGAGCTTTCCGTTCAGCGTGAACGCTTCCAAGGATTTTTCGGTGAGGCCTTCGGGTTTTTTGAGAGCCTGGAGAATACCTGACACTTTTCCCAGTTCATCGTTCTTCAAAAGGATCAGATCTGGGACCCCTGCCTTGGCTTTCCATGCGATTGAGAGTTTTTCGTACGCGTTTTTTGGTATATAGACGACATTGACCTTTACGCCCGCCTCTTTCGAAAACTCTCTGGCCAAGGATTTAAAAACATCTAAACCTTCCCAACTGAACCAAACCGTCAAAGGCATAGTCAAAGTAGTTAGAAGCACGATTAATCCTGTCAAAAATCTCACCATGTTGTCCCCTCCTTTGATGGGATTGATCAGAGATTCAATTATACCAATTCACGGGGAGGTGTTTCTATGAGAAAACTGCTGGTTTTTCTGGCCGTTATTTCGATCACAGCTATCTCCATGTCCGCTACACTGGGGGTCATGGCTGGGAAGGAGTTAGGTGGAAGGGAAAGGATGTATTTGGGAGTTCAGGCAACCCTCGGAGAGACGCTTGGCTTGGGAGTTGACGCTTACTATCCGATATCTTCCTTTGAGAGTGCAGCAGAGGAGATCTCCTCGGCTCAGATCTTAGAGATCGATCCAGGTTTGTTTTTGTCGCTGAGGTTCTCGGACACGAAGCTGTACGCATTCGTCTCGCCGATCGTCATAATGAACATCCAGACCATGGATTACCAGGTCGTTCCTCTGAGCACTTTGAGGGGGAAAATTGGAGTTAGATTCAAGCTGGGGGCGTTTTCCGCTTTTGTGGAAGGTATAACGGCTTTTCAGTACTCGCCCTTTGCAACGAGCGGAGTTTACGGAGTTCAGGGCGGAGTAAGTTTGGGATTTTAAGGAGGTGGTTTTATGAAGAGAAAAATACTCTTGGTAGTCTTAGCCGCAGCTGTAGTTGTGTTTTTAGCTTCGTGTTCAAACGTTCCTACGTTTTCGGGATCGATTCCAAAGGACCCAAAAGGACTTTCAGAGCCGACAAGCTGGGGAAACGATGTTCAGATGTCTCTGTCCGTTGACAAGACACTTTCTTTAACCCCTTTGGCTCTTCAAGATTACAACCGCATAAAGGTTAGTTTTCTTGGATACACCCCGCCTGATGACGTGAACGAGGACAATTTCATGGTCTTCGAGGACGGGAAGGCTCAGGGATTTTTGCTCGAGAAAGTCTCAAAGGTTAGAAGCAAGGTCGATATAGTGTTCATCGTGGACGTTACGGGGAGTATGAGTGAAGAGATAGACGGTGTGAAGAGCTCCATTATCAAGTTTATAGAAGGTCTTGAAAAATCAGGTCTTGATGCGAAAGTTGCAGTAGTTCCCTATGACGATTATGTTCCAACAAAGGATCACGAATATTCTCCCCCGTGGCTGAACCTCTCAAATCCATCAGTTGCTGCTGATTACACGGGGAAGTTAATGGCTTCTGGAGGAGGAGATTTCCCAGAAAACGCCTACGGGGCGGTAATGTACGCTTGGAAAAACGTTTCCTGGAGGTCTGACTCTCAAAGGGTTTTCATATTGTTGACGGATGCATCATCTCATTACAAGGGAGACAGTGCTTGGAAATATTGGAAAACCCACGGCGGGACTCAACCTTTTGATCCACCTTATACGAAAGAAGAGGTGATTTCCTCTCTCTCTGGATACGCAACGCTCTACATGGTGGCTTCAACTGGATGGTATTCGAGCTATGATACAGATTTTTCAGATCCAGCGGATCCAAGAGAAATAGCGGTTAAAACGGGAGGCTTTGTGATATACCAATCCGGTTCAGAAGAGGTTGATCTGTCCAAAATAGGTCTGGCGGAAGCGATATCTTCTTCATACATAATAACTTTCGAAAGTGATTCTCCTGTTGGAACGCACACAATATCGGTTTACTACGATGGCCCTGATGGAAAGAAAGGGCATCAGACTACTCAAATGAGCTATTGAAGCTTTTTCAATGCTGAGGCCCCCAAAAGGGGGCTTCCTTTTTTTCATGTGAATTTAGCACTTATATATTTAGATTGCTATACAAAGTATTTACGATTTAATTACATTAGTTTATGCAACATATTTTCAATGCATATATGCGTCACATTAGTTCGATCTAAAACAGGAACCCTTTGAACTTTTCAGTGTATAATCCGTCTGGAATATACGGAAAGGAAAAAACAGGGGGTGAAAAGATGGCGAAAGAATACGTTGTGGGAATAGATTTGGGAACGACGAACTCCGTTATAGCTTGGATGAAAGAGGATGGATCCGTTGAAGTTATCCCCAACGCAGAGGGAAGTAGAATAACTCCGTCTGTTGTGGCGTTCGACAAGAACGGACAGATACTCGTTGGTGAGCCGGCTAAGCGTCAAATAATACTCAATCCTGAGAGGACCATAAAATCGATAAAGAGGAAGATGGGTACGGACTACAAAGTCAAGATAGACGACAAGGAATACACCCCGCAGGAGATAAGCGCTTTCATACTCAAAAAGCTCAAGAAAGATGCGGAGAGCTATCTCGGTGGAGAGATAAAGAAGGCCGTTATAACTTGTCCGGCGTACTTCAACGATGCTCAAAGGCAGGCCACAAAAGAGGCTGGAGTGATAGCGGGATTTGAGGTTCTCAGGATCATAAACGAGCCTACCGCCGCAGCTCTCGCTTACGGGCTCGACAAGAAGAACGAGGAAAAGGTTCTCGTGTACGACCTTGGTGGAGGAACATTTGATGTCTCGATACTCGAGATAGGGGATGGGGTCATACAGGTTATAGCGACTTCTGGAAACAACCACCTCGGTGGGGACGATTTCGATCAGCGCCTGATCGATTACATGGCAGAGGAGTTCAAAAAGCAGCATGGCATAGATCTCAGAGAAGACAGACAAGCTCTTCAGAGGCTCAGAGACGCTGCGGAGAAAGCCAAGATAGAGCTCTCAACAAAGCTTGAGACTGAAGTGAGCCTTCCATTCATAGCAGTCACGGAAAGTGGGCCACTCCACCTTGAGATGAGAATAACAAGGGCACTCTTTGAGTCTTTAACGAAAGACCTTGTCGAGATGACAAGGGGACCGATTGAGAGGGCTCTGAGCGACGCAAAACTCACGCCGCAGGACATAGACGAGATCATACTCGTTGGTGGAATGACTAGGGTTCCTATGATACAAAGCTTCATAAAGGAGATATTCGGGAAAGAACCGAACAAGGGGGTTAACCCGGACGAGGCGGTTGCCATAGGTGCGGCCATACAGGCGGCGATAATAGCCGGAACCGAAGGTGCGAAAGACAAAGATGTCGTTCTCGTCGATGTCACACCGCTCACGCTCGGAATAGAAGTAAAAGGAGGACTCTTCGAGCCGATAATACCAAGAAACACCACTATACCGGTCAAAAAGAGCAAGATATTCACGACCGTCGAGGATTACCAGACAGAAGTCGAGATAAGGGTTTATCAAGGAGAAAGGCCGATAGCGAGGGACAACATATTTTTAGGATCGTTCAAACTTGTAGGACTTCCACCGGCTCCAAGGGGAGTCCCTCAGATAGAAGTGGCGTTCGATATAGACAGCGACGGGATAGTCCATGTCAGCGCGAAGGATCTCGGATCTGGGAAGCAGCAGGAAATGGTTGTCACCGGAAGACACAAGCTCTCCGATGAGGAGATCCAGAAGATGATAGAAGACGCTCAGAAATATGAAGAGCAGGACAAGAGGATGAGGGAAGAGATCGAACTCAAGAACAGAGCGGACGATCTTGCTTACCACGTTGAGAAAACACTCAAGGAGCACGGTGAAAAGATCCCGGCTGATCTCAAAACAAGGCTTGAAAATCTCATCAAGGATATAAGAGAAGCTATCAACCAGAACGACATAGCAAAAGTCAAGCTCCTCTTTGACGAGCTCCAGCAAGAATCGATGAAGATAGGCGAGTACATATACAAACAGAATGATCAAAATCAGCAGGCTAGTGGAGGAGAACAATAAAAAATCAAGCAGGGGGTGAGATCATGTTGATCGAAAGAAGAGATGATTTCTTCAACCCGATGAGAGAGCTTCAGAGGGAGATAGATAGGGTGTTCAACGAATTCTTCAGAGGATCGAGAGTTGAGAGCGCGTTCTATCCAATGGTAGACGTCTACGAGACGAACGATTCGATCGTCGTTGAAGTCGAGACTCCAGGGATGACTAAAGACGACATAAAGATCACGATAGAGGATAACGTTCTCAGAATTCAGGGAGAAAAGAAGCTCGAGAGGGAGAACAAGGACAGAAATTACTATGTCGTTGAGAGAAGCTATGGAACATTCGAAAGAGCGTTCAGACTCCCAGAATACGTTGACACCGAAAACATCAAAGCAAAGTTTGAAAACGGCATCTTGACGATAACCATACCAAAGAAAGAAGAGGAAAAGAAAAAAGTGATCGATGTGGAGATAGAGTGATAAACGCTCGGGAAAGAAGAAACCCCCGCTGAGTGCGGGGGTTTTATTTTTCTTAATATATGTTATGATTAAATATGATCATTTCTGATCACATGGATGGGAGGGGTCAGAGTTGCCAG
>JALVXE010000113.1 GCA_027038385.1 Thermotogaceae bacterium | reverse complement strand
AAATCCAGCCGCAACTCTACCAAATCCAGAGCGGTTCAAATCTTTGATAAGAGAAAAAGAAATATTCACCGTTGTTCACGATATCTTCATGACAGACACCGCAACGGTAGCAGATGTTGTTCTTCCAGCAAATACCTTCTTTGAAAGATTCGATATAGCAGATTCTTACTATCATTCGTATGTCTCTATAAACGAGCCAGTTTTGAAAATCGCCGGAAAGAGTAATCGTGAAGCTTCTATGATGATCGCAAAAGCTCTGGAGTATGATGATCCCTATCTTTACGAATCTGAGGAGAGTATCATAAGAAGGGTCCTTGAGGATTCCGGGTTGAATTACGAAGAGCTTTTGGAAAAAAAGATACTGAAGAGAAAGAAGAAGGTTTGCAACCTAAGAAAAGTGGATTTGTTTGGAGATAAGGTGAAAAAGGCGTTTGAAGATCTTGGGAATATACCTGAAGGTGAACTTTTGATGATCACACCAACTTACAGCATGACTATAAGTAGTCAGTATCACAACACGTACGGAATAGATGATCCGTTCGTTCACATATCAAAAATCGATGCAGAGAGGTTGAATCTTAGAGACGAAGAAAAAGTGATCTTGAAAAGCAAAGCAGGAGAAGTGATTGTCAAGGTGAAAATAGATCCAAACGTTCCAAAAGGATTGGTTGTAGCGTACAAGGCTTTTTGGGAGTCGATAGTGGGTTGGAATGTCAACCAGGTGGTTCCCGAAGATTCCCAAAATGATTACTCACACGCTTCCGTTTACCATCATTTTCCGGTGAAGATAAGGAGGTGGAATGAATGAGAAAGTTCATCGTATTTCTCTCGATTTTGCCTTTGATTGCTTTCGGAATAGACATACCGAGTGAGTTTGGAAACGTGAAGAGAATGGATTACAGGGTGATATTCTATAGCTCAAAGATCTTAAATATAAAGTACCCGCAGTTTTTTGGTGAGAAATTCGAAAATCTCAACGGGGTACTTGAGAGCACAGTGAGCTCGATGTGGAGCAACTGGAAAGATGACTTGGCAAAGAACATAAAGAGTGGTTTCAGAACTTCCTATTACCTCGGATTCTCGATAAAACGTTTTGATGATAGATTAGTCAGCGTGGTTTTCGAAGACTATGCTTACACTGGAGGAGCGCACGGAATGCCATCAAGAAGAGTTGTAAACTACGATTTGAAAGAGCAAAAACTCTTAAAGCTTGGAGATCTTTTTGTAGAAGGAACGGATTGGAAATCGCAGATAAACGAATTCGTCAAGGAGTACTTCAAGCGAGTCCCAACGATCAGCAAGTTTGAGAGCATCGGTGATGACCAGAGCTTTTACATAACAAGCTGGGGAATAGTAGTCTTCTTCGCGCCTTATGAGTACACCCCTTATGCACAGGGTTTTCCGGAGATTCCCATATCTTTTTCTTCCTTGAAAGGTGTGAAGAGTGATTACAGGAGGTGAACAGATGTTCGAGCACTACTACTCGGAGAACCCCACCACTCCTTTGAAAATTCGAGAGCACACATTAAAGCTCAAAAATGGACATGAATACAAATTCAAATCCGCAAGCGGAGTTTACGCGTACAAGCACATAGATAAGGCTACAAAGATATTAATAGAACACCTAATAGTCGATGGGAAGAGTGTCCTGGATCTTGGATGCGGGTACGGTGTCATCGGGATAACTCTGAAGAAAGAATATCCGGATCTTGAAGTCTACATGAGCGATATAAACAAAAGAGCCGTTGAATTTTCTAAGATAAACGCGAAAGACAACAACGTAGATGTGGAGATAAGACATGGGAATGGATACAAGCCATGGAAAGATATGAAATTTGACATGATAGTTATGAACCCACCAATAGCTGCTGGAAAAGAAGTCTGGATGAGACTTATAAAAGAATCAAAATATCATCTAAACGTTGGCGGATTCTTGCAAGTTGTGGCATTTCACAACAAAGGCGGCTCGCGGATAAAGAAATTCATGGAAGAGATTTTCGGAAATGTCGAAGACATCTGGAAAGAAGGGGGAATCAGGATATACAGATCCGTCTTGAAAAAGTAGGTTATAGGATAAATGGAAGGTGGATCTTCAGAGGCGTTGATCTGACTGTTGAGGACAAGGAGAAATATCTGCTCCTTGGGAGAAACGGGAGTGGGAAGACCACCTTGCTGAAAATCTTAGCCGGTATAGAGAAGCCCTCAGAGGGAAAGATATATCTCGACGGAAAAGAGGTTAAGAGAAGGGAAGAACTTCTAAGCATTTCTGGGTACGTCTTTCAGAACCCGCAAACTCAGGTCATAGGAGCGACCGTGGAAGAGGATGTCGCGTTCGGCCTTGAGAATATCAACATGGAAAGGGACGAGATGGTGAAACGGGTTGAGTATGTGTTGAAGAAGGTAGGACTTTGGGAATTTCGTGATTACGATCCATCTCTTTTATCCGGGGGCCAGCTTCAAAGGCTTGCTATCGCCTCAGTTGTGGCACTTGACCCAGATGTATTACTTCTTGACGAACCACTGTCCATGCTCGATCCAGATAGCGCAGATGAGGTTTTAGAGATGATAGAGGATATTTCGACTGAAAAAACAATTGTCGTTGCGACTCACGAGCCGGAGAGATACGCATTTATAAGCAAAAAGCTTGTTATAAGGGATGGAATGGTTCTTGAGATATTTCGAAATCAAAATCCGTTGTTTAGGAGCTTCTCAAGGTAGTCTTCGTTTGTCAAAAAGACCGATATTGGCGTTATCGACACGTATCCTTCCTTAACTGCTTTGTAATCTGCAAGTGGATCTTCATCGTCCTCTATTATCTCTCCCATCATCCAATAGTAGGTCCTTCCAAAGGGGTCTTTTCTCGATTCAAAGAAATCCCGCCAACGCCTTTTGCTCTGCCTTGTAAATTTCCATCCTTTTATCTTCTCGTAATCCAACGCCGGGACGTTTATGTTCAACGTTGTGAAAGATGGGAGGGAAGAAAAATCGAACTCCTTTATAAACATGGCGATGAACTCCGCCGCTGACTCGTAGTTCGGATTTGCGTAATCCGCACTTGATACGGCTATCGCCGGATATCCGCTCATCGATCCCTCCATTGCTCCGGATACCGTTCCAGAATATATGACATCTGTTCCAAGGTTGGGCCCTCTGTTTATCCCACTTATGATCAGATCTGGATTTCTGAAGAGTTCATCTATCCCGAGCTTTACACAATCTGCCGGAGTTCCGGTGGTTGAAAAGACCTTGGCATAGCTACAAATGCTCAGCTCTTTAAGCCATATGGGAAAATGTATGGTTATAGCGTGGCCAACCGCGCTTTTTTCCGATTCTGGAGCTACCACGACCACTTCGTGTTCCTTTGAAAGGCGTTTCGCGAGGGTTAATATACCATCTGATGTGACACCATCATCGTTTGTTATGAGTATCTTCATGTACTCACCTCACACCGAGTGTCCACCTTCTGTAATTTTTCGGGAGAGATCTTATGTACTCCTCGAGTGTTTCAAAATCCAGATCCGCTATCGCTATTCCCTTGTTCCTCGGATCTGTCATCTTCACCACGAAACCATCGAGTCTTTTGGTAAGTGCTGCAGGTGAGGATACGAACGTTATACCGCTCAAGTTGCGCCCAAGAAAGTTTCCATATATCGAGGAATTGACTCCAAAAACTCCAAGGCTCTGGGATCTCGCCCAGATGCCTGTCTTGATCTTCCAATCACTTGTAGGCTCCTCCAAAACTTCGCTCGTGAAGACCACTCTTCCCCCATCCTCCGTGAACCTTCTAACTCCTTTGTAATCCCTGAGCTCTTCTGGAAACATGAAAGAGCAAACGACATCCTCCACCCTGAAAATCTTGTATATGGATTTCAATCCACCTGATGCCACGATATCACCGTTGCCGGAAACCACGTAGTACTCTTCCTTTCCGCCTGGAAGTAATATCGTCCCGCCTACGATGACGCTTCCCGTTGAAATGGCGATCTTTCTCAGCATCGATATGTAGCCTGATCGAAATATCACACCATAATTTTCTATTATCTTTCTCCCCTTTTCCGTGAGGATCTTCTTTCCTGAAAGTGGAACGATTCCCATGAGAAGGTTCCCGGTGTATCTCGGAAGCGCTACCACATGTGGATTGTATTTCGATATCTCTCTTATCCTCTGATCTACGAACTCCAAAGCCTTCTCAACGGTGTATATAGGTTCAAATGGAAGCTGGTAAGTCATCACCCTAAAACCCTTGGATTTTCCTTGTGGAATCGACACCCTAATCCTATCGAGATTTTTCTCCATCCTCGCTATGAGCTTTTCGAGATAGTTCCACAGAAACCCTCTCATATTCTTACCTCCAGGATCGTCGTGGAGCTTCCCTCCGTTATTATCCCGCTGCCATTATCTGTCATCTCCAGGGGAGCGTAGACACCGTAGTGTATCTTTTCCAGTACGTCCGCTAATCCGAATATCACCAAACCACTCTCTTGGGCATGTGCCCACGTCCTGTACTTGAACATCATAAGACCTGCCATCCCAGAGGTTCTCTCAAATATGACGGCAAATTTCGCACCCTGAGACTTTCCGTGGTGGAAAACCTCTGGGCAAGTCGCCTCGCTCCCAACCGCTACCAAAAACGGAACATGGTAATCCACAACTGCGAAGTCTTCTACCCTTATTACCTCTTCACTCTTTGAGTATACCACCGCTATCCTGTTGTTACCTACCACGGTTATGTTCGACAAAAACATCGGTGGCTCCGCCCATGATATTGAAATGTCTACATCGTCGAATTCTTCAAGGCCTATCTGTGACCCTATGTAAAATTTCATCTTTTTTTCAGCTCCTCGACAAATTTTACGAACTTTTCCATAGAAGTCTTCAGAGCTTTGAATAGATGAATATCGCAGTAGCTCTCATCTCTGAGTTTTGATACCAACGCGTAGACATCTTCCCCGTGCTTCAGTGATATGGCCAATCTTTTATCGGAGCTGACTTTCAGGTCGGGTATTGGGACGGTCATTTGCTCACCATCTGTGGATATCCATCCGTCTTCTGTTAGCCTAGCCACCCATACTTTCTCGACAAATTCGAGTTCCATTATATGCACCGCCGCGGATTTGAGAATCTCAATTATCTCAAGGTTTGGATCGAACAACTCTAAGATCTTCAAGACGGTTTTCCAGGATTTCTCCTTTAGCTTCAAGGAGTTCTCAAGGGCTCTTATCATCTCATCGTACTCCCTGTCTTTGGATATCAAAGCTTTGGCGAGGTCCTTTCTGGAATGTATCGTGTATTTCTCAAGATATACGTACATTGCGATGTTTGTCAGGAGTATGATCACCATTATCAAAATGTGTCCAAATGAGTTGATCGCAGTTCGTTTGAGAACGGTCGCATCTGGAACGTAGCTAAAGTACGTCGATACACCCTTATTCACCATGAACCCCATATCGAACGCTCTCACATCGTTGACTTTTGGATTGTTTGCGTCGACGATCACCCTGTCATTCCTCAGGGATATCCTCGCACACGGGAAGGCGATCTTCTCAAAGCTGTTCGATAAAACTATTGACATCTTCCTCTCGAGATACATGGTGCTTTCAATGCTCGATTCATACCTGGTAAAAGATATGGAAAACACGGAGAACATCAGGTAGAACACTATCGTGAACAGGATCGGATGCATGAGTTTGAATATTAATATCGGTCTATCGATTTGAAATGAACTCCAACCTTCACTTCTAGATCTTGAGAGTTCTCTTACGAAGTATTCGAAAAGCATCACTGTGAATATGAGGGATGGTATTATGTACACGCTGTGCCCAGCCCTCTTCGCGGCTATGTAGAAAAATGCTGCGAGCGAAGTAAAAACCCATCTGAAAGAGTTCCTCTCGTTCGTGTAGGCGAATACAGCGATCAGGAATGGCACATCTATGACCGTGAAGATTTCGTCGTTGAAAATTCCCGTGGTTAGAACCCCTAAGCTCAGAATAGCAGGAATCCACCATTTTTCATTTCTCGTGATTAGATCAAGTATAGCTATGGATGCAGTTATCGAAAGAAATAGGATCTTCGACGTTGTGGGGTTGATGCTCGGCATAACCCCAACGAAGGAAATCATCGCAATTATGGACGCGAGTACGTACATCGGATATCTGCATATTCCGCCACTTTTTACATACTTTACATACCTGATCATCTTGTAATCCAGAGAGAGTATTACGAAAAGTCCAAGGAGCAAGTATGTCAGCAAATAAGGCTTTTCGAAGAATCTTGACCTCCAGATCTCTCTGTTCACGGCGTATTCAAAATCCCTTGCTATGCTCTCCACATCTCTGCTAGTAAAGAACGTTAAAAACATCAGAGATTTTACGTATCTTCTACACCGCTCCCGACATATCGATATGACGTTGTCCGAAATCCTGGAGCTTTGATACAACCCGAACGTCTCCAAGTCATTTTTCGAAGTCATCATAGCGGAGAGGATCTTGTTAACGGCTGTGTCACTGTTCGAATAGAGGCTCACCCAAACGTGTGCACATGGTCTGGAAAGCTTGAAGAAATCTTTGCAGCTAAGTCTCTTGTAATCTTTCGGGATCATCCAGCTCAGGTACTGAGGTATCACCACCCCATAGTCGTTTTCAACCGCATATCTAACTGTCTTGTCGAGATCTCCAAGGTTTATGGGTATTATCTTTCCATCCTTGTACATCCTCCTCAGATTGGAGAGGAGCCTTTCCATATCGCTTGAGAATTTCAGGTAGGTTACGTCGTATGGTAGCCTTTTCACGGTTGATCCAAGGATGGACACCATTAGAACGTATCTCATCGGAAAGACGATTTTCTCGCTTTTTGGGGACTTGTAGACCAGTGGGTATATGTAGAACAAACTTTCTTTTCTCCTGAATTTTTTGTGTGAGAATGGTGAGATAACGGCGTCGTACCGCCACAAAATCCCAGATGTGATCCTTTCTATACTCACATCCGGTATTTGCTTTTGGAGGATGTTGTTTAGTATATCGTTCAGCGAATTCGGGAAATAGGATCCTATTTTCAGGGAAAACAACGCAACCGCCAGACCGATGAAGAGAATCGTTTTAACCCTCAGCCACATCACTCCTTGATCTTCTCAACGGCGTGCGGTATCGCCTCCGTTAGGTGTGGAAGGATTTCCTCGATCGCTTTTGGATTTCCAGGAAGGTTTACAACAAGAGCTTTTCCTCTGATTCCGGCAATTGCCCTTGACAGCATAGCCTTCGGGGTATGTCTGAGAGAATACACCATCATAGCTATTTCTATCCCATAAACTCTTCTGTCTATCACAGATATAGTGGCTTCCGGTGTGACATCCCTACTGGTGAGGCCGGTTCCGCCTGTTGTCAAAACCAGATCCACTTTGAACTCATCACACATTTTCATTATCTCTTCTCTTATTTTATCGTAATCGTCAGGAATAACCGAATATTTCACCACCTTCCAGCCATTTCGTTCCACAATATCTTTGATGACTTTTCCACTTTCATCTTCATAGACACCGCGGGATGCCCTGTCGCTTATCGTTATCACCGCGACTTTCAACCTCGGATCACCTTCCCGCTGTCTGTCAAGTCGTATCCCCCTATTCTCTCTGCTTCAGACTTGAACCTCTCAGATTTGAGCACTTTCAAAATCATCTCGAAGAGACTCGTTTTTGCAAACTCCCTGTCGATTAGAAGGTCATACCTCTCTTTAGCTATCGGTATGAAATCGAGTCTCATAACCTTTGCCGCGGACTCTATACCCATTCCGACATCGATGGATTCCTCCTTGACTTTGACAGCTACGTTCATGTGCGATATCTCCTCGACGTTGTACCCGTTTATCTTGGATTTGTCTATGCCCTCCTTTTCCAAAAGATAATCGAGTAGAACTCTCGTTCCAGAAGCCTTTTGCCTGTTCACGAAGGTTATGTCGTCCCTTGTGAGATCTGAAAGACCTTTTATTCCCTTCGGGTTTCCTCTTTTGACCATCAATCCCTGTATTCTGTAGGACATGTTCACAAGCACATAATCTTTCATGAACTTTTCTATGTACGGTATGTTGTACTCCCCGCTTTTTGGGTCGAAAAGATGAGTCCCAGCCATGTGAGCGTATCCTCTACTTATCGCTATTATTCCTCCCATACTTCCAACGCTTGATGATGAAAGGACGATTTCGTGATCTTCCATCTTCAGAAGATCTGCGAGGACGTCCATGAGAAGGTCGTGGCTCCCGACAACCAGAATTTTCTTTTCAAGCTTTCCCCCATAGTACTCTACTCTTACTTTTTCTCCCTCGTCCACCACTACCTTTCCCTTCTCCACAGTGAGGATGGAATCGTGCCTGGTTAGGGATATGAGATTTGCAGCCCCTCTCTTCAGGGGCGAGAAAACAGTTCTATTCTTGACGTTCGCCAGAACTCCTCTTATGTATTCCTCTTCGCTTATGGATGAGCTCATCCTGATCGATGACACGGCTTTTATAACCTTCTTCGACTTTTCATAAGTTTTGTATTTTCTCAGTATTATAGGTTTGACAACCTTTTGGAGGACAACATCTAGGGACACGGGAAATCCAGGGAGCCCTATGACTGGCTTTTTGTTTACAACGGCCAGTATCACGGGTTTCCCAGGTTTTATGTTTATACCATGAACCACTACTTTTCCGATCTTTTCCAGGACTCTGTACGTGAAATCCTTCGATCCTGCAGAGGAGCCGGCTATAGTGAATACGATGTCAAAGTCCTTCAAAGCGTCTCTGATAACCGATTCTATCTCTTCTGGAACGTCTGGAACGATGTCATTCACAACCGGATCTACATTGTTTTCTATCAAAAAAGCTTTAACCATGGAACTGTTCGTCTCGGGTATCTTCCCACTTCTTTCTACTTCTCTTGGACTCGTTATCTCATCTCCAGTTGGTATGACGACGGCTTTTAATCTCTTCAGAACATCTAATTCGAACACTCCTGCGGCGAGAAAGAGCGGTATGTCGTAGTGCTCCACCTTGTGATATCTCGTAACTATCATCTCGCCGACTGTGATGTCTTCTCCGATGGGTCTGAGATCATTTGTTGGGAAAACGGGTTCAAATATCATCACCTTGTTTTCATCAACTATTCTGACTTTTTCTATCATCAGGACCGCATCATATTCCTTAGCTATGGGATCTCCTGTGTTGACGAATATGAAATCTTTTCCGATTTCTAGTATCTTCGGTGAGCTTTCAGACGCGCCGAAGGACGATCGACTCTTCAAAGCTATCCCGTCCATTGCTGCGCTCGTGTAGTGCGGAACGTTTCTCTTTGCGTACACCGGAAAACCTGTTATCCTCCCGAGAGATTCATCCGTCGGAATCCTTTCCAAATCATTTTCAAAAAATCCCACTCTTTCAAGCTCTTCCATGTAATCTTTCAACCCGACTTCTAGATCTCTTCTCTTGAGGTATATCTTCCTTCTCAATTCGGTTCAACTCCTTCTTTCAGGAGTTTTATAGCTTCAACTATCTTCGAGAACACGACGTCGTATCCGCACCCCGGAAGGTTTATGACAAAAGTCTCCTTTCTCAAACCCGCCACTATCCTCGCAAACATTCCCGTGAGGGCAGATTTCACAGTCTCTGAGAATATGAAGTATTCAAGACCAGGTATTCTCTTGTCTACGACTCTCAGGGTAGCTTCTGGGGCCACATCGTCATCTTTTATCCCGGTTCCTCCTATGGTAAATACGACGTCGTAGTCTTGGCACGTGAGCTCGTAGAGCCTTTCGGCTATATCGCTCTCTTTTCTCTTCAAGCGCTCAACGAATTCTATCTTCAGGCCATTTTCCTGAGCTTTCTTCATCAATTCAGTGGAGTCAACCACGTTTTGACCTATTATCAGTATCACACCCTTCATGGAAACCCCTCCATCAAGATTGCAGGATGTCCCTGACGATTCTGTTCACAACTTTCCCGTCAGCTCTCCCCTTAACCCGCGGCATAAGAACTTTCATCACCTTTCCGAGATCTTTCAGCGATGACGCGCCGACTTCCCTTATGACTTCGAGTGCAGCAGATCTTATTTCGTCCTCAGACATCTGTTTTGGAAGGTATTCCATCAGAATCTCCAATTCTTCCCTCTCGGATCTTGCCAGATCATCCCTGCCAGCTTTTTCGTATTCCTCGATCGCTTCTCTTCTCTTTTTCACTTCCTTCTGTATGATCTGCACCACTTCTTCGTCGGTCGCATCTCCCATCTTCTCAACCTCGAAATTCTTGATCGCGGATATC
>JALVXE010000112.1 GCA_027038385.1 Thermotogaceae bacterium | reverse complement strand
TGTTTTCCATCCTTTTTCCTGGAAAATTTTTCTTGTGTCCTTTGGATCAAATCTGTATTCTTGGAAATCTTTATGCTTGATCCTGTTAAGAAGCCATATTTTACCGCCTATGTTCACATCCCCTTGAGAATACAGAAAAGCAACTCCGGGATGGGCATCTTCATCCGTTTTGTAGACTTTCTTTGCTTCCTCTTTCTTTCTTCGCTCGTATTTATCTTCTACGTTCATGACCGCGTAAATCTTTCTGTCCTCCCCATGAATCGCTATCCATTCTCCCGTTTTTATTTCATTTGCCACTTCTTTAGAAACCGAAAGAACGATCGGTATCGTCCAGACGATTCCATTTGAGAGTCTCATATTATCCAGTACAGAGTTGTAATCTTCCCTGTTCATGAAACCCTCAAGGGGACTGAAAAGCCCTATTGCTATGTTTTCAAGCTCAGAGAGATCCCAGTAAGATACCGTTATTTTCTTCAGATCTTTCGATTTTTCAAGCCATTCTTTTCTTTCCTTTCCTTCAAGGATTCTGTTAACGAGTTTCCCGCCATGTGGCTCTATCACTCTTTGCACCTCCTTACAAATTCAACACGGTGATTTCTGCTTTTTTCCCTTTTAATTCGTTGAGAACTGGTTTCACAATTCCCCAAATGGGGCTCTTTTTTCTTGCAAATACTACAATCTTTTTACCTTCATTTGTAAGCTTTTTCAGAAGATCCCTTAAGTTCTTATCGGAAGATTCTACGTCTATATCTGGGAATTTCTCTTTTAAATTTTCCAAAAATTTCTTTCTCTTTTTGTCAAGTTGGCGCTCAAGAGCTCTTACCAGAGAGTCAATCTCATGCTCGCCCAACCAACCTTTCTCTGCTATTATCTCAGCAGACAATCTCAGAAGCCTATGATCAATCGCTAACACTATCTTAGAAATCTCTTCATCTTTCAAGAATTTTAATATCTTACGGTTCCATTCAAAGTCTATAAAAAGCGCTATCATCAATTATTTCCTCCTATATAATGTACTTCCAGTAGAGTTCAATCATAAATATCGAGACCACTATTGAAAAACCTGACATGACAATACCATATCTTACCAGCTCTTTTTCTTCTATGTATCCAGTAGAAGAGATCATAGCCACACTTGGCGATCCAGTTGGTAATATGAATGCGAAACCGGTTGACATTGATATTAAAACCGTTAGCGCTTCTGGTGGTATTCCGAAGTTTCCGATAAGCGGGAAAGAGGCTTGCGTAATGATTACAGCGGCAGCGGAATTGCTCATCATCTCTGTGAGTAAAATCCCGAATGCAAAGAATGCAAAGATAAGAAAGGGTTGGGAAATTTCGTTTAGATTAAAAATCCCAACAAGCCATTTAGCAACTCCCGTCTGATTCATCATATTTCCAAGAACTATTGCTCCACCGTACATGAGAATTATTCCCCAGTTTACATCTTCTTCCACTTCTCTCCAAGTAATGGAATCAGTTAAAAAAAGAGCTACGACAGCTCCAAGGGCTATATTCGACACTCCTAATTTCTCACCGGAAAACATCCACAAGGCGATTGTTGAGATTGCAATGATAAAGACTCGAAACTGTTTACCGCGAAATTTTTCGTGAGTTATTTTGATTTTCGGGATATCAACTTCTGGGGTCATCTTAAAGAGAACGAGAGCAGATATGAGAAGAAGAAGAAATGTTATAGGAAACGAGTACATCATCCATTTTACAAACGAAAGCCCTTTGTCGTAATAAGGTTGAAGCATAGCAAAAACCAACGGAGCTCTGCCTCCACCAAGCATGGTTGTGTTTCCCCCAAGTGTCGATCCCCATAGAATCGAAAGAAACAGTGGTTTTAGCAGACGATCGTCAAAATCTTCAGAGAATTCAAGTACTATCGGAAGAAGCACAGCAACTACTGCATGGCTTATCATCCATAGGGACAAGAAATAAGATGCCGATAGAAAACCTAAAACTAATCTCTTTGAATTGGTTCCAAACTTCTCGATAAATTTAATGGCAATTCTTTTTGTGATTCCTACTCTTCTAAGAGCAGAACTCAATATGAATGATCCTATCAGGAAGAAAACCGCCGTGTTTCCAAAATACCGGTAGGTCTCCTCTGAATTTGCAAGTCCAAGAAGTGGGAACAGTATTATCGCCAACAGACTCGTTATCATTATCGGAGCTATTCCTGTGATCCACCAAGTAATGCATACGATAAAAATAGAGAGGGCCTTGAAACCCTCTGTGCTCAGACCTCTTGGTGCAGGAAAAAGAAAAGGGGAGAGAATTATGAATAAAGAAAGGACGAGTATGACTTTCTTTTTCATCTCAATCTAAGTATCCCAGATCCCTCAATCTCCTTTTTATTATC
>JALVXE010000111.1 GCA_027038385.1 Thermotogaceae bacterium | reverse complement strand
ACAACGAGGAGTTCTCCCCCGACGTCGAGTAGAGATAGGTTCATCTTCCCGTTATCGTCCTCAAATATCCTCAAGTTTACAACCTTGTCGGCTGTCCAAATCAGATCATCCTGAGAATCGTCCTTCCCAACTCCCAAGAGTACCAATATTCCCTTTCCAATTTCTCCTACGACTTTATCATCGACGGTCACTTTTGCCTCTTTCACCCTCTGAATGACCGCTCTCATCCCATCACCCTTTCAACGTCTATGACCTTCTCGACAGATCTTATCCCTTTCATCATCTCCTCCATTTGGGATACACCCGATACTTTTACCTCTATTATGAAGACAACCGTTCCCCACTCCGTGTCCCTCACCTCTACTTTGTCTATTTTAACGCCAAAGCTTTCCAGCTTTTCCATAACCTTACCGATCGCTCCCTTGCTCTCAACCTCAACGGCAACCTTGGCTAGAAACTCGCCTTCGACGTGTTCAACCCATTCCGCTTGAAAGAGTCTCTCAGCTGGAAGGCCTCTTATGTTCTTACAACTCGATCTGTGTATCGTGATTCCCCTTCTACCAACTACCGCAACGATTCTATCCCCGGGTATCGGGTTGCAACATTTCGCCATTCTGACATCCAGCCCTTCCATACCGTCTATCGTTACAATAGGCTTTCTCGAATATCTTCTCCGCCCCCTCCTCTTCTCTTTCTTCTTGATGGACGTATCGCTGAGCACGTTCAAGATCAGGTCTTTTGATATGGTACCCTCACCGAGTCTGACGAGGAGCTCCTTATCGTTCAGACCGTTTGTATCGATAAATTTCCTCATCTTCTCGCTCTTCAATATATCGTCCATGGATTTTCCGAGTCTTTTGCTTATCGCACGAAGGATTTCCTTTCCTTTCTCCGCCATCTTCACGACATATTTCTCTTTGAGGAACTTCCTTATCTTTGCCCTGGTCCTTGGGGATCTGGCGTATCTTATCCAGTCAAGGCTCGGACCTTTGGAATTCCTGTTCACTATTATCTCCACTATGTCACCGTTCTTGAGCTCGTAGTTTATCGGAACTAGTCTCCCGTTGACCTTCGCACCTGCAAAATGGTGCCCAACTTCCGTGTGGACAGCGTAAGCAAAGTCTATCGGAGTTGAACCTTTTGGAAGGTGCTTTATTTCACCCTTCGGAGTGAAGACGAACACCTCGTCCACCACAAGTTCTTTCTTGAAGTCGGCTATCCCCATTATCCCCTCTGAAAGTTCTTTTTTCCACTCAAGGAGCATTCCTATCCATTTCTGCTTCGTGGTGACGTCGACGTTCTCTTTGTATATCCAATGGGAAATCAAGCCGTACTCAGCCTCTTGATGCATCTTCTCATCCCTTATCTGAACCTCTAGCGGTTCTCCAAATTGGGTTATAACGGTTGTATGAAGGGATCTGTAGCCGTTGGATTTCGGTGCAGCTATGTAATCTTTAAATCTTCCTGGAATTGGTTTCCACAAACTGTGGACTATGCCGAGTGTTGTATAGCAGCTCGGCTCGTCCTCCACAACCGCTCTGACAGCTATCAAATCGTATATTTCTTCGAACTTCTTCCCCTTCCTCTTCATCTTCCTCCAAATGCTGTAGTAGTGTTTATACCTTCCATCGACCTTCGCCGGTATTCCGTGTTCCTCCAGAGAGGCTTTCAGCATCTCTATGTACTTTCTCGTCCTTTCCTCACGCTCTTTCTTTTTCTGAGACATCAGTTCCTTTATCCTGTAATACTCCTTTGGATAGAGATATTTGAAAGCCAGGTCCTCTAGCTCAGCCTGGATGATATGAATTCCCAGTTTGTGTGCTATTGGAGCGTATATCTCAAGAGTTTCCATCGATTTGTATCTCCTCTTCTCGGGGTTTTTTATGTACTTCATCGTTCTCATGTTGTGTAGCCTATCAGCTAGCTTTACGAATATCACCCTCATATCCTCTGCCATCGCGAAGAGCATCTTCTGGATCGTCTCCAACTTCTCCCTTGCTTTTGACTCTCCAACTGGAGCGTTTATACGGCTAACCTTTGTGACACCATCTACTATCTTGGCTATGTCTTTTCCAAATGTGTACTCGATATCCTTGAGCGTGACTTTCCCTTCGCTGTCTTCAACTGTATCGTGAAGAAGCGCAGCAACGAGTGAATCGACGTCTACCTTTAGAGAGGCGAGGATCCGAGCGACTTCCTTTGGATGTTCTATGAACGGTTCCCCAGATGCTCTGAAATACCCTTCGTGGGCGTACTCTGCCATATCGTAAGCCTTGGCGATCTTCTCTACTTCCTGCTCTTTCAGTCTTCTTCCAAGGATGCCTTCAATCTCCTTTGCAAACCCTATTCCTTTCTCGCTGATCGTGGTTTTCACAATGTCAC
>JALVXE010000110.1:2784-10413 GCA_027038385.1 Thermotogaceae bacterium | reverse complement strand
TCAGGAAGTCGTAGAAACAGAGCTTGAGTGGAACGTGAAATACGAACCAGATCATCCAAAAGTGGATCTCGACAAGTGTACGTTCTGTAAGGTTTGTGAATGGGTATGTCCCTACTGGGCGATATGGGTCGATAAGGAGGCCAGGACGGTTACGGTTGATGAAGAAAAGTGTTTCGGGTGTGGGCTCTGTCAGACGAGATGTCCGGTTAACGCTATAAGTGGAGTTATGCCATTGGAGGGGAAATGGAGATGAGTTACAAACTCAGGTGTATAAGTTGTGGGACGGTGTACGATCCAGATGAAGTCGAGTACACATGCCCAAAATGTGGGCCGAGGAAAGGAACACTTGAAGTGGTTTTCAACTACGATGAGATAAAAGTTTCAAAAGAGGAGTTCACACCGGATGGAGACATGTTTCAATTTGAAAAGCTTCTCCCACTCCCGAAGGATTACTATAAAGTCCCTTTAAAAGTTGGTGGAACGCCGCTTTACGATTTTCCAAGAGTCGCGGAGAAGTTAGGGCTCAACAGATTCCTCGTCAAATACGACGGTGTCAACCCCACGGCTTCTTACAAGGACAGAGCGTCAGCCCTTGCAATAGCTAAGGCGACCGAGAAGGGATACGATACGATATACGCAGCATCTACCGGGAATGCCGCTTCCTCGCTTGCAGGTTTGACCGCCTCCACTCCTCATTTGAAGTCTGTGATATTCGTTCCTGCGAAAGCGCCGAGACCTAAGATAGTCCAGATAAAGGTTTTCGGGGCTACACTGGTTCCGATAGACGGATCATACGATCAGGCTTTCGACATATCGATGAAGATCGGGAAAAAGATGGGCTGGTACAGCAGAAACAGCGCGATCAATCCATATCTTCTCGAGGGAAAGAAGACCGGGGCGATGGAAATAGCAGTTCAAATGAAATACGAGGTTCCGGATTACGTTCTCGTTGGCGTTGGAGATGGTACGGTTATAAGTGGACTCTACAAGGGATTCTACGATATGTACAAGGTGGGGCTCGTAGACAGGATACCGAGGATAATAGGTGTTCAGTCTGAAGGAGCGGATGCTGTCAAGAGGGTTTTCGACAGGGGAGAACCTTTCGAACCGATCGATATGGAAGCGAACACGATTGCGGATTCGATATCCGTTGGAAAGCCGAGGGATGTCGTGAAGGCATGTAAGTATGTGAAAGCGAGCGGGGGATTCTACGTCGCCGTTTCCGATGAAGAGATAATCGATGCTCAGGTTGAGCTTGCCTCGGAGATGGGGGTTTTCGCGGAGCCAGCTGGGTCAGCACCTTACGCCGGTTTGAAGAAGCTTATAAGATCTGGAAGAATTGGAAGGAAAGATACGGTTGCGATAGTCGTGACTGGAAACGGTTTGAAGGATATAAGGGCTCTTGAGAAGCGCTTTGAAATAGTCCCAGTTGAGCCGGATGAGGAGAAGGTGCTTGAGTACCTTGAAAAAGGTGTTTGACTTTTTATGCCGAGGGGCGTATTCTAAGAGTCGGCCCATCGGGCTAGTAAGTTGCAAGGAGGAGTTAGCATGAAGGGTACTGTGAAATGGTTCGATCCCAAGAAGGGGTACGGTTTTATAACGAAGGAGGACGGAGAAGACATATTCGTTCACTGGTCGGCCATAGAGATGGATGGATTCAAAACCCTGGAGCAGGGACAGAGTGTAGAGTTTGAGGTAGTCGATGGTAGAAAAGGGCCACAGGCTTCCAATGTGAAAGTCTTGGGCTGATCCGCTCAGGGTAGAATCCGAACCCCGCCCCTCAAGGGCGGGGTTCGTTATGGTATTATTCGCTAGGGAGGGGAAAGAAGGTGTATTCCCGTGCGAGCGAGCTCAAGATATTCTCAGGGAGTGCCAATCCAAAACTTGCGAAGGATATAGCAGATTACATAGGAGTGGATCTTGGAAAGATAGAGGTCGGTAGGTTTGCAGATGGGGAGATAAACATAAGGATAGCTGAAACCGTCAGGGGACATGATGTTTACATAGTCCAACCTACATCCGCACCGGTCAACGATAACCTGATGGAGCTTCTGATAATGATAGATGCCTTCAGGAGAGCATCTGCCAACATGATAGCGGTCGTAATGCCATACTATGGGTACGCAAGGCAGGACAGAAAAGCCAGGGGAAGGGACCCCATAAGTGCGAAGCTGGTGGCGAACCTCTTGACGATCGCGGGAGCTAACCGTGTCATAACCATAGACCTACACGCTGAGCAGATACAGGGATTTTTCGATATACCGGTCGATAATCTGTGGAGTTTTCCGGTCTTTTCAGAGAAAATCCACGAGCTTGAGTATGACGACATAGTCGTCGTCTCTCCAGACGTCGGGGGAGTGAAAAGGGCCAGAAAGTTCGCTGAGAAGATAGGAGCACCTCTGGCGATACTGGATAAGAGAAGACCAAAGGATAACGTAGCAGAGGTGATGCATATAATAGGTGACATCGAAGGGATGACCGCCGTTCTTTTTGACGACATAATCGACACCGGGAGGTCTCTGGTTGAAGGAGCTAAGGCTCTTTTAAGAAGCGGTGCCAAAAGGGTCATAGCGTGTGCAACTCACGCGGTTCTCTCTAAAGACGCTAAGGATAGGATAATGAGATCACCAATAGAAAAGGTCTTCGTCACGGATACGATACACCACGATTCTCTTCCAGAGAAGTTTGAAGTTCTTAGCGTGGCACCGCTTTTGGGAGAGACGATAATGAGAATAAGGAAGAACCTTTCGGTTAGCGTGCTGTTTCGCTGATGTGGAAAGCAGAGGTTAACAGGAGAAACTATTACTCTCGGCTCGATAAGTTCTTAAGGAGGAACCTCGACGAGGTTCCGCTTTCTGCTATCTACAAGTTCATAAGAAGGGGAAAGGTTTACGTGAACGGTAGAAGAGTCAGGGATGGATCCTACAAGTTAGAAGAAGGAGACGCGGTTGAAATAAGGTACGTGGACTTGGAAAATTTCAAGAGAAGGAAGAACAATACTCTTGAGCCCCAGAAGATGGAGATCGATATACTCTATGAAGATGATCATATTATGGTATTGAACAAACCAGCAGGTATAGCGCTTCACCCTGGGAAGAACATACACGTTGCGACCTTGATAGAAGGGCTGATGTACTACGGAAATGAAAAGGGATTCGATCCTCACCTCGTCCACAGATTGGATCTAAACACGTCTGGAGCTTTGATCGTGGCAAAGGATAAATTCGTGGCGAGAAGGCTTACCGAGATGTTTAAGAAAAGGGAGATCAGGAAGGAGTATCTGGCTCTTGTCAGGGGGTATTTGGACAAGGGTAGAGGAATTGTTGACATACCACTCGATGGTCAGGACGCCCTGACTGAATACGAAGTTCTCTCAAGGTGGAGAGAGGTGTCTTATTTGAGAGTTAGGATAAAGACGGGTAGGAAACACCAGATAAGAAGACATTTCTCGATGATAGGGCATCACGTCGTTGGAGATAACAAGTACGGTGAGAAAGCGTTCAACAGGAAATTCAAAAAGGAATACGGTTTGAAAAGGCAGTTTCTTCATTGCTCATCAATTGAATTGAATCACCCAGTTGACGGCAGAAAACTCAAAGTATCTGCCCCCCTTTTGGAGGACCTGGAAAAGGTTTTAGAGAAATTGAAGGTTGGGAGGTGAAGATTTTGAGGAGACTGAGGTACTTTCCAGTAGACAACATGAAGGGTGAAGAGGACGCTAAAAAGGTTCACGATGTCATGAAGAGTATGGACGGTGTTGAAAGGGTTGAGGTAGATCTCGACGCGGGAGCGGTGGAAGTCGAGTACGACGATGAGAAAGTGACAAAAGAGATGATGGCGAAGATACTCCAATCTCACGGATACCTGATGAGAATATGATAAGAGAGCTTCCCGAGGAAGTGATCAGGAAGATAGCCGCCGGCGAGGTCGTCGTCGGCGCTTTCTCGGTTGTGAAGGAACTGGTCGAAAACTCCCTTGATGCCGGTGCAAAGAGAGTGGATATCGAGATAATCGGAGGTGGAAAAGAATACATAAAAGTCTCTGACAATGGGATCGGAATGGAAGAGGATGAGATCTTATTAGCCGTGAGACCCCATACCACAAGCAAGATATACAGCCTTGAGGATCTTTACAGAATAAGCACTTACGGTTTTCGGGGAGAAGCTTTGTCATCGGTGGTGAGAGTGAGCAGGGTTATGATAACTTCCAGAAAAGAGAACTCACCAGTTGGTACGAGAGTGAGGATCGAGGGTGGTGAGGTTGTCAGTGTGGAAAAAGTCCCGTCTTCCTTTGGAACAACCGTTGAGGTGAGGGATCTATTTTTCAACCTTCCAGCTAGGAGAAAGTTCCTTAAGTCCGCCTCGATCGAGGCAAGGATGGTCACAGAAACGGTTCAGAAGTTCATATTGGCAAAGCCGGAAGTTCACTTCACTTTCAAGAGAGACGGAAAGGTGGTTTACAACGCTGTTCCATCAGATCTCAGAGCGAGGATTGCGCTTGTCATGCCAGACGTGAAGATCAGAGATATGGTTGAGATATCCCTTGAGAAAGGTTGGGTGAAGGTCTCTGGATTTGTCTCAAAACCAGGTGTCTGGAGGAAGACGAGGAGTGGAATGTACGTCTTCGTCAACGGGAGGAGTGTCCTGAGCCCAGAGATAATCAGGGCAGTTGAAAAAGGGTATGGTGAAGCACTCCCAAAAGGGTACCATCCGATGGCCGTGGTGTTCGTGAAGGTCCCACCTGACAGGGTCGATGCGAACGTTCATCCGCAAAAGGTTGAGGTGAAGTTTTCTGATGTTCATCTCATTGAAGCCGCGGTTCAAGATGCGGTTAGAAGATCGACATCGAAAACCTGGAAGAGAGATCTCACCCCACGAAAGCTTCGTTACGAGAGGCCAGAAATTTCTCACGAAGTTCTCAGAGAGCCGGAAAGACTCGTTGATATCGAGAAGAGTTTTTCGAGGATCGAGACGAAAGAGAGTGGAAGATGGAAGTTCCTGATGATCCTCAGGGACAGGTATGTACTTGTTGAAGATGATGAATCACTTCTGATAATCGATTATCACGCAGCTCACGAGAGGGTTATATATGAAGATCTCAAAAGGAGGTTTTCAAACGGTGAAGTTGACTCCACGAGACTCATCGTTCCTTTGAGAGTGGACTTGGAGAAAATCTTCATAGATGTTGCGCTGGAGAATAGGGAACGTTTGGAGAAGCTTGGTTTTGAATTCAAGGTTGGAGAAGATTCTGTTATTCTTGAATCCATTCCCTCGATTCTTCCGGTATCGAAAGCGGAGAAGGCTTTCAGGGAGATATTGGAAGAGCTCCGCCTTTCCAAAATAGCTGGATTCGGGGATGTCGTTCAGAAGATACTCGCGGATATGGCGTGCAAGAGTGCCGTTAAGACGGGAGACAGAATAGATCCCTCATCTGCGCTCGAACTTTTGGATATGATAGAGAGAAAAGGAATCACATCTTGTCCACACGGGAGACCTCTTGTCTTCAGGCTGAGATTCTCGGATCTTGACAAGTACTTCGGGAGGGAATGATGGCTTACAAACGTTACATAATAGTTAACTCCATAACCGGTTTTCTGTACTTCTTCGTTTTGATATCCCCTTTCTATGCCTCGGAAAACGGAATTTCCCTTTCGGAAGTCGGCTGGGTTTTCACCGTGGTTTACGCAGCTCAAGCGGTTCTGACCTACACCGTTGGAAGACTCTTTGAAAAGTTCCCACCTGGAACGGGTGTGATCATCGGAAGGATTATATACTCCATAGGTCCCCTCATATTGGCCTTTAAATACGACCTTTTGTGGTTTGCAGCTGCTCAGATAGCTGTGAGCTTTTTCGACGTTTTTTTTCCATCTCTAGTTCTTTACGAAAGAGCGATAATACCTCCGGATATCAGAGAAGACGTCTACAGAAAGATGATCGTTACCTCAGAGTCTGTGAAGATGCTCTTTCTCCTCATATTCGTGATATCGTATTTGAGGGATTTAAACGTCTATAGAATCCTGTTTCTCTCGATGTTCTTCGGATCCATGATATACATACTCGCCTTTCTGGTGTTCTTGCCAAAAGTCAGGGGCGGTATGGAGGGAGCATCTGAGGTTCACGATAAGAGGAGTCTTCTCTACATATATATCTCTCAGCTTTTTGTGTTTTTGTCGTTTAACTTCGCCAGCTGGATGATCGTCTCGTACTTCTTAAAAGAAGTTCTGAAAGGGGATCAACTCAACATGTTGTACTTTGAGATGTTCTTTTCAGGCTCCATAATAGCTTCTTACTTCGTGCTCAGAAAAATGTCTAAGAAGATGAACCTTAAGTGGAAATTCTTCACTGGTGGAATATTGATGAGTGTGTACTTTTTCTTGATGTCTTTCCCAAGTTTGGTTACCTTCTACATATCGCATATCTTTGTAGGAGTGGGATTTTTGACGTGGCTTCCAGCTAAGGAAACATTGAAATTTCAATCGGCACCAAAGGAATTGGGAAGGTGGGAAGGCTTCTTTCAGGGCATAAACATACTCAGTAGGATAATATTTCCGCCACTTTCTGTGATGGTTGCACAGAGCTTATCTTTCAGTGTGGTGTTCCTGGTAGGAGGATTTCTAGCCTTATCAGGTGCGATAGCCGCGTTGGGAGTGAGAAGATGACGAAGGTTCTCAGGGTTGATCCGGAAAGTCCTGATGTCGAGATTTTGAGGGAAGTTGCAAAGGTTATAAGGAATGGAGGACTCGTCGTCTTTCCAACCGAGACGGTTTACGGGATAGGTGCCAACGCCTTCGATGAAAATGCATGTAGAAAGATCTTCAAAGCGAAAGGAAGGCCTCAGGACAACCCTCTCATAGTTCATATAAGCTCTTTAGGGATGCTTGAAACGGTTGTGTCGTACGTTCCTGAAAGGGCTTATGATTTTATTGATAAACTCTGGCCGGGTCCGTTGACTTTGATAATGAAGAAAAGTTCAAACGTTCCAGATGTAGTAAGCGCTTCTTTGCCAACCGTCGCCGTAAGGATGCCATCACATCCCGTTGCTAGACTTCTGATAAATCTCTCTGGTTATCCGATAGCCGCACCAAGCGCGAATCTGTCTGGGAAGCCCAGCCCAACGAGCTTCGATCATGTAAAAGACGACATGATGGGGAGGGTGGATGTTATCATAGATTCTGGTGAAACCCTCTTTGGAATAGAGTCTACGATAATAGATCTGACAAAAGACCCACCTGTGCTTTTAAGGCCTGGCCCTTTGACTCTGGAACAGATATCCAAGATATCAAAAGTCATGTTACACGAAGGAGCTTTTGGGAAGATTACGCTAAGCAAGCCACCTTCTCCTGGAATGAAGTACAGACATTACGCTCCGGAAAAACGTTTGATTTTGGTGGAAGACATGAACAAGATGAAAAATATCCTGAGGAGGTTCAGAGATCCGATAGTTGTGTGCCCTAAAGAACACAGGGACCTGTACAGAGATTACAAGGTTTTGGCACTTGGAAGTTTAGAAGACGAGTACTCCGTAGCACATGAACTGTTCAAAGTCTTGAGGGAAACTGATAAGATGGAAGGTGATGTCGTAGTGGTTGAAGGGTTTCCAGAGAGAGGAATACTATTTTCCGTCATGAAT
>JALVXE010000110.1:0-2774 GCA_027038385.1 Thermotogaceae bacterium | reverse complement strand
TTCCGGTTGGAATATGGGACCTCTTTCTTTGGATAATAGCGGTTGGGTTCGGAGTGAGCGGAATATTTGCCATCGTGAGAAATTTTCCCCGGGGAATAGTTTCCCTAACGATAGGTCTCGTTCTCGTTCTGAAACTACTCGGTACCATATCTCTTGGGTTCTGGGCGTTTGTCGGGGTAGTCGCAGGCGCTTGGCTCGTTCAGCTTGGAATAGGGTACGTTATAGGTTGGAACAGGCACGGATGGAGAAGGAGCAGATGGTATTAGTCGTCGTCTTCGTAGTAGAATATCTCCTCCTCTAGATCCTCCTCGTCTACGAAGATATCGTCATCCTCGGTTGTCTCTTCCTCTTCTTCCTTTTCCACGTCCTCTGTGGAGGAGACTCCCAGGGGCTTGAAGGGATCCAACTTACCTCTGAATATCTCTTTAACCCTACCGTTGACTTCGATTTCCGCTACGGCTTCGACGGGTTTGCCTATTGCCTTAGATAAGGCTCTCAGCAAGTCTTCATCTATGTCATGGTTTTCTTTGGTTATCACGTTCAGAATTCCAGAAGAGTATTCCATCTTGGTTCCCGTGCTTCTCATCTTTCTAACCACTTCTGGTGTTATAACGGCTCGCCTTGCTGTTTGTTCATCCACGAAGATCTTCAATGTGTATTTGAATCCCATACTCCTCCCCTCCTCCTTAAAGAGTCGCCGTTATTTTACACATGGAAGTAAAGCTGTCAAGTGAGAACGGATGAATGGGCGTGAAACTATATAACGCCTATCAAATCTCCAAGGTTGTTCACGACAACATCTGGCACTAAATCGGATCTTTCCAGATCTTCCCTTGAAGTTTCACCGCTGAGAACGAGCACGCTGGCGGCTCCAGAGTTTTTGGCGAGTTTCATATCGGTATACAGTCTATCCCCGATCACGGCTATCTTCTCGACAGGTGTGCTGTACTTCTCAGAGAGTGAATAGAGCATCTGAGGATTTGGTTTTCCGACGATCTTTTCCGGTTCTCTACCTGTGGAAGCTTTAAAGAGCGCTATGAAGCTTCCAGCATCTGGTATCAATCCCTCTTTTGATGGACAGTTTAGATCTGGATGTGTTGAGATATAAGGAAGGCCTTTTCTGAGAAAGATTGCGAATTTTCTGATTTTCTCATAGGTGATCTCTGTATCGTACCCGAGCACCAAGACCTCTGGGTTATCTTCGTCGAATATAAGACCTGATCTCTCAAAAACCCTCACGAGTTTTCTCGTTCCAAGAATAAACACACGGATATTCCCAAACTTCTCCTTGATATAAAAGGCAGTGGCTTCTCCAGATGTGTAGACTTTGGGATCCTGTATACCCATCTTCTTCAGATCTTCTTCGTAGTCCTCCGGGCCCTTGGATGAGTTGTTCGTCAAAAACACGTACTTCTTTCCGAGATCCCTGATCCTGTTCAGAAACGGGAGAGTCCACGGAAAGATTTCCCCATCTATGTGTATGGTTCCATCCATATCGAGGACAAAAAGTTCAACGTTCCGCAGCAACTTGATTCCTCCTTCCCTCACTAGTCTATCATTTTGAAAGTTTCTGGAAAATGTTCTAAAATTCATATGGGTGATCCGTATGAGGATAGACCCGAATTCGTTCAATCCTATATTGGGCTACAAATTGGATCCAGGTGAACCGGGACTCGCCCATTCGGCTCCCGCAAGTATGAGTATTATGCGTGTCCTGAATCAAGAATTGTCAAACTACCTCGCCTTCAAAAAAGAGGCCATGAAAAAGGGAGGATTCATAATAGGAGGGGGAATATTCCTAGATTTGAGGAGGCGAGGAGGATTTTTAGCGGCTGTAGCAGGTAAGACGAAGGTTTGGATGTACATCCCCGGTAAGAGAGTGAAGACTGGTAAAAACGACGGGAATCAGGAAACTGATAGTGATGTAAAAACCCAGCTGAAGGATAAGATAAACGAGCTCAGGATGAAGATGGATAGCACGACGGATCCCGCGGAAAAGGAAAAGCTCCAGCGTGAGATAGACATGCTGGAGCTCGCATTGAATTCCTTTAAAGCATCTTTGATGCTTCCGCAGTTCTTAATCGGATCCCTCCTCGACACGCTCGCTTAGCAGACAAACTGCCCGAGCTTCCACCGCTTTACCGCTTCCAGTTTCTCCAACGCCGTTTCCGCTCTTGAACTTAATGGACACCGGACATCCTAAAACGGATTCCAAAGACCCCTCTATCTGGTCCCTAAATGGAGAGAGCTTAACGCCGGACAAAATCACGGTGGAATCCACGTTCACAATGCTATATCCGCACTCTCTGATGATCCTCGAGACTTCTTTGAGTGCGTCAAGACTTCTCATGTTCTCGTTCTCTTCCGTCTCTGGATAAAACGACCCAATATCACCAAGGTTAGCAGCTCCAAGGAGCGAATCTATTATCGCATGGCACAACACATCTCCATCCGAATGTGCGATGGGTTTAACGGAATCGGACACCATGACGCCGCCGAGAACCAAGCAGCAGCCTTTGGTAAGTCTATGGACGTCCCATCCTATGCCTATTCTCATTTTCTGGATGCGTACTCCTCCACCATCTTGGTAAAGATCGCCATGGGGATCCAGAGTTTCTCCTCGTCTATGTTGAAATACGGGCTGTGGTTTGGCTGAACGATTCCCTTCTCGACATTCGCGGTGTTGGTGAAGAAGAACACCCCTGGAACTTTCTCGAGGTAATATGAGAAATCCTCACCACCCATTATCGGTGTATCAAGTTGAATCACAGAGA
>JALVXE010000109.1 GCA_027038385.1 Thermotogaceae bacterium | reverse complement strand
TTCATACCAAAACCGATGTATGTAGGGGTATTTGGAAGCTGGGGATCAGTTAAATCTGGGATGTACAAGATAGACGATGACACAACACTGATAAAAGTATTGGCCGAAGCCGGTGTGTCGATGAACCCAGATATGATAAAGGAAATCAAACTCTTCAGGAAGAACAAGGTTTACGATTTTCAAACATTGAACCTCGATAAGCTTTCAAGTTTTCGTTTAGAAAATGGTGATATGATATACGTGGTTTCTTACAGAAAGATCGAGATATATATCGTCGGGGATTTATCGAAAAAGCTCATCTTATCCGAGAGAGACCACCCTACTCTGAGAAAAATCCTTTCTGATTCAGGAATAACTTTCAGGGGGAGCGTCAGTTGGGAGATAAAGATCGTCAGGGAAAAAGAAGTTAAAAGCTATACTGTGAAGTCTCCTCAGGATATACCGCAGGAACCCTTGAAAGACATGGATATTATCATCGTTAAAAAACTTCCTGAGTACGTTTACATGCACGGGGTGATAACTGGCAGATTCGATCTGTCAAGCCTTGATGAAAGTGAAAGAAGACTCTCCGTGGTTCTCTCGATGATCGGTGGAAAGGAAAGCAGGATAAACCCTGAGGATATCACGATAATGAGGGATGGAAAGAAGATAAGTGTCGATTATTGGAAGTACCTAGAGACTGGAGATGAGAAATACGATCCAGTTCTGAGAGGTGGAGATGTGATCTATACGAGCCTTCCGAGGAAGGTGATTATTTATGGAGATGGAATCGCTCAGGGGTATAGATACATAAGAGAAAGGGAAACGCTTTTCGATATCCTTGTGGAATCAAACGTCAGCTTCGATTCCAGGACAACCAAATCGATTGTCCTTTCAAGAGATGGGAAGAATTTGACGTTCAGTGTCAAAGACATATCTAAAATGAAAAAAGTTGTCCTAAAAGACGGAGACATCATAAGGGTGAAAAGGTTTAAAAAGATCAGGATATACGTTATGGGAGATATATCTAGAAGGATAGTCGCTTACGAGTCCGACAACATCACTCTGAGGAAACTCCCAGCCGTTCTGAATCTATCGATATCGGACGGAGCCAGAATGGACTTTCGACTTGTTAGAAATGGAGAAGTCCATGAATACATCGTCAGTGATTTTTCAGAGCTTCCAGATATTTCGATGAGGGACGACGACACCGTGTACATTTCCACGGTGAACCCGGTAAAAGTGTACCTCAACGGCGAGAGGAGTGGGGTTATAACTTTTTCAGGACTTGAGAAAGCCGATTTGAGAACGTTGGTTTACAAAGCCGGTCTGAACGATGACAAAAGTGTGGTATTCCTGAGCAGATCGGGAACGATCCTGACTTTTGATGTTGAAGACATCATCAGGGGAAAATCGAACATCGATCTGAAGAACAACGACTACATATACGTGACGCCCTATGCATTTGGAAAGGTGTACATCTACACGCCCAAGGGGACCATAGTAGCAGGCTTGAAAGAAAAAAAGGAAAGCCTCCGAAGAGTTCTCACGAGGTACGGATTACTCCCCGTCAGTGATAGAGAAGTGAAATCTGTGAAGATCGTAAGAGGTGGAAAAGAGAAGATAATCGATATAGACGATCTGATAAGTGGAAAGTACGATGAAAGTGTTGAAAACGGGGACTTCGTCATGTTCGTTCCAAGGCATGAAAGAGTGATCTACGTAACCGGTGATATATCCAGAGAGGTCTCTTTCGGGCCTGATGAAAAGATGACGAAGGAAGCTCTCTTGTCAAAGCTTGGGTTGAGTGAAAACCGTATCAGAGATGTGGAGGGTAAGCTCAAGGATGGTGAAGTGGTTCGTATTCATTTGAAGAAGAATATCAGGGTGTACGTCTACAGCAAAATCATGGGATCTAGAGTGGTTTTGTTCAGCTATGATGAAGATCCAAGCATGGTGAACTTCATATCCAAGCTAAACATGATGAAGTTTGGAGATGATAAGAGTTCTTACAGGATAAGAGTATTTAGGGGTGGAAAAAAGGTTTACGAGAAAGAAGTGTCCTACAGATCAAACCTGAGCAATCTGGACTTTGAGTTTCGAGATGGAGACTTTGTAAGGATAGATCCCGAAATAATCACGGTTTACGTCTTTGGAAATGGCGTCAGACAGGGAAGATATGTCATGCCAAGCGGTTCAAATTTGAAGGATCTTTTTTCGAAACTCGGAGGTGTTCCAAGCGGACCTGGAATTGTCAGAGTTTTGAGAGGTGGGGAGGAGGAGAAAATTAGGATAGATACCAAAAACATACCGGAATACGAGTTGAGTGATGGAGACGTTCTTATGTTCGACGAGGTTCAGGAGAGCTTCGTGTACGTCTTCGGAGATGTGACAAAGCCTGGCCCTATATTCGTCGGAAGTGGCGAAGACAACCTTTTGAAGATCCTCTCGGTATCGGGAGGATTGAACGGATGGGAATCCAAGAGGAGCGTCGTGATAATAGATAGAAATGGGAATAAGAAAGTCTTAGATCTTAACTACGATCAGCTTTTAAGCGTTAATGTAAGCGGCGGGGAAATAGTCTATGTGCCTTCGCGGACCTTGAACAAGGTGTATGTTTTAGGAGCGGTTAGGAATCCTACAGTAGTCCCGATAGACAAAGAAACTACTCTCTTGGAAGCGATAATGAGAGCTGGGGGATTTTCAAGGACAGCCGTCTCGAGTAAGGTGTATGTTTTTAGAGGGGGAGTGAAGGGAGTTGTCGAAGTTTACGATATGAGCTGGATAAATGGAAAGATAATGGGAAAGAATCCGAAGCTGCAAACCGGGGACATCGTATTCGTCCCGGATAACCCTATGATGTCTATAAACGAAATGATCTCGCTCATAACCCCGATGATGAACTTCATAGACAGCTCGATAAGGCTTTATAACAACGTATCTGGTCTCATGGGGAAGTGAGATTCTGAATCGATTCTTCTTTGTAAGCTTAGCGCTGATTGGAATTCTTTACACGGCCTTGAATTTGGTTGCATACCCGAGGGATGTATACGAGGACATAGAATCTGGAAAAAGCCCCCAAACGTTCTTCCCATATGCTTCCGATGATGGAATCATGTCTGGATTTTCGGTGAATCCGAATTACTTCTTTACAAACTTCTCGTTTCCGATAGGAGGATGGTGGAAGGTTTTCTACGAACCCGATACATTCTACATAGTCGACGACATACCGCATCTTTTCGAAGTTGAGTTTCATCTTTCAAATGGCCCAGTGGCTCTTCATATTGAGCTGTTTACTGGAAAAGAGTACATGGCGTTGAGGAAGTGGCCGAACACGAGTTTTTTCTACATACCTACTCCTCCTCACATCTCATTCGATTCGAGGTTTCCGTACACATCGTACATACTCTTCAAATCAGGAAACCAGGAAATCTCCCTTGGAAGGGAAAAGATAAGGTGGGGATACTGGAGACATCCTGTGGCGTTGTCCGGGAAGTTTCCTTACCTAGACAACAGCTCATATTCTGCAGACTTTGGAAAATTCAATTACGCTTTCACCATTGCTTCGATAAATCCCGTTCTTTCAAAGGATGAATGGAGAGTGCAATCCTCAGTTGTCCCGGTGAACGCCGACCCGTTATCACCGTACTGTGAAAAGTCAAAAAACCTAGTCACTCATAGATTGGAATTCCATCCGATCAACTCACTGAGCTTTTCAATTGGTGAACTGACCATGGTTGGTGGGAAATCTCTCGATGTCTTTTCGATAGATCCCATGGCAATACTCCACAACAACTTCAACGAGGGCTATACAAACTCAATGCTCGATTTGAGCATAGCTTGGACCTTTCTGAAGGGTTGGAACTACTACTTCGAATTCGCACTCGATGATTTTGCAGTTCCCCTAACGGAGAAGGCAAATGTAAAGCCAACCGCTTATGGTCTAACCACCGGGCTCATAAAGACCCTCGATCTATTTGGAAATCATGGATACATCGAGTTGTCATACACAAAAACCACGAAATGGATGTACAACACGTTCTTGCCATATTTAAAATTCAACGCGAGATATGTTTTTCTGTCCAACTTTCCGGTCGGATCCAGGGCCATAGTCGACTATCCACTCGGTTTTGAATACGGACCGGATGCACAGATGTTTTCAATGTACACAAAAATATCAGGGAAAGTGAATCTCGAATCGGAGATATCCCTTCTCTTAAAAGGACCTGTAACGATAGAGACTGAATACAAGAGCGAGGTTCCAGACAAGATTAAGAGATATTTCATGTACACGTTGATGGTGTCGTTCAAAAACGGTGCTAATATATTCGCTAGGGTGGTTAACAACAGATATCTGATAGGTGGGTGGTGGGAGATATCAAGGCGGTTCTGATATTTCTGATACCAGTCGTGATGTTTTCAATAGGTGGGAATTTCTTCGGTGTAAACTACTGGTACTTTGACAGGTTATCACCTGAGGATTTCAAGTCGGTTGAAAACGCTTTGAAAGAGCTCGAAATCGACACCATCAGGATAGGTGGTCTGTGGTACGACGCAAACGGGATCAGAACGTGGGTACTTGAGGATTTCTTCAAGCTTTGCGAAGATCTCGGAGCAACCCCGATAGTTCAGATTCCACTCAACGGTCATTCCACGGAGGAAATGTTGTCGTTTGTGAATGAAGTGAGGAAAATCTACAAGAAAAGGATAGTATGGTCCATAGGAAACGAGCCGGACATATACACGAAACTGAAAAGCAGTTGGATAGACAAAGAAGGCTTGGAAGAGGTCTTGAAGAAATACGAAGTCTTTCTCAATAAGTTCAAAAAGAACGGCGATATCCTGATGCTTCCAGATATAACATCCATATGGAGGAACCGCAAATCCGTCGAGAAGTTCTTGAAGTTCGAACCGGACATCTTCTCGATCCACAGATATCCCTTTGGACATGTAAGGAGTATCTCTGAGATCTTGAGAGATCCCTTGAGATTCTACGAAGAGATCGAGAACTTGAATGGCTTCGTGAAAATCCCCGTTGCCTTGACAGAGACCAACCTGAGCTGGGATTGGAAGTTTCACGGAAATCTCTCACCGGAAGGAGAATGGGCTGGTTTGTGGATGGTTTCGATCTACCTGAGATCGATCGTTCTGAACCTTTGGAACGTATCAACCTGGAGCACTGTGAACGATTCCTCGCTGTCTCTACTCTTGGTGAAAAACGGAAGAGTTGAGAAAAGACCGACGTTTGAATTCATGAAGGTTTTCAAAAACGTCCCGAGAGACCTCAAATCGTACGGACTCTCAACGTACATAGATTGGGTGAAGATGGGAGATTCCGTGATAATTGTTAACAGAGATGAAAACACCGAAAGAGTCTCTGTGAACGGAATGGAATACAAAGTCCCGCCCTTGTCCGTAGTAAGGTACGACGGTGAGAAGAAGGTCTTTGAGAGGAGTGTTGAAGTTGGAATGTAAGGATGCTTTCAAAAGGAGATTCTTGATACCCCCTGAGAGGTTTAGGATTCTCGAATATCCGAGAAAGCCCGTAGCCGTATTCAATCCCGGGGCTGTCTTGATAAGGGACGAAGTTCACATATTCCCGAGGCTTGTTTTCGACTACTACAAGTACACGTCATCGATAGGGCATTTTAAAATAAGTGCTCAGGAGCTCGTGGAAGGGGATCTGCCCGACGTTATAGACGTCGAGATAATAATGTGGCCGAAATCCAGAGAAGATCTCTTAGGCGTTGAAGATCCGAGGGTACACCTGGTGAATAACGAGATTTGGATGTTGTACACCGCGAAGGGTTTCGATCTTTCAAGTGAGGAAAGAAGAGACTATCTCGGATTCGCTAAGTACAATTTTCAAAAGATCGAAAGAATTGGATATTTCACCATCGACATGGGAAGTGGGAAATTCTATCCAAAATCCAACAAAGACTCGACGTTTCTGGAGATAGAGGGAAGTAAAGCCAGAATGCTAACGAGACCGCACGTAGACGAAACCCTATCTCTATGGATTGGAGAAGCTGATCTCGAGGACCTCACGATAAGAGGTTTGAAGGTGGTCAAAACTCCGTCTATCCATGAAGAAAAGCTCGGCTGGTCAACAAATTCCATCAAGATGGATGGAAAATGGATTGTTGGGTGGCATTCCGTGATGAGAAAAGATCTTTCTTACAGAAACGGCTTTGCAATCATTGAGAAAAACAAAGTTGAGTTCACGGATCACAAGCTCTGTCCTAATGGTCTGCTCGAAGAGTACGGTGATAGGGCACTCGTGATATTCGGATGTGGACTCCTAAACCTTGGAAACGATATCGTGTGGATAGGTGGTGTCAGTGATTACGCCATAGGGATCTTCATTGCGGGTAAGGAGGATATCTTGAGTTGAACGCGGCGTTAGCGATGATAATGATAGGAGCGCTTGGCGTTGTCTTCAACAAAAACGTCTTCGTGAAGATCCTGTCAGTAGAAGTATCAAACATAGGATCGGTACTTCTTTTTGTGGCTACGTCCTACACCAGTGGGTCAAAGCCACCGATATTCGATGGGAAGCTGGAATACGCGGATCCAATTCCTCAGGCAGTCATAATAACCGCCATAGTCATAGGTTTTTCCATACTTTCACTATCTGTATCGATAATTTCGGATCTGGTTGAGAAACTCAACAGGGAGAATTCGGACGATATCGAAAGGATGACAAGAGATTGAAAGCCCATCTGATTATCCTGTTTCTTCTATCTCTGACCCCCATTTCTATGTTCAGAATTCTCAGAAAGCCCTTAACCATCCTCTATCCCATGATAGTGAGTGCGGCGTTCTTTGTGGGCAAAACTGGAGATGTTCAAATCGTCGGAAAATTTGGAGTGCACCTCAAGATGGGGAATGACTCCAGAATTTTTGTGCTAGCTGTATCGATATCGTTTCTGATGGTGGCACTTCGCAAAAGGGACTGGAGTGCGAGGGAAGCGATCTTATTTTTGACATCCATCTTAACGATTTCCGCGACGTTTATAAGTTACGATCTGTTCAACATATACGTGCTCATGGAAGTCCTATCGGTCCAGGCTGGCTTAATGGCCATCAGAAAAAAGGATGAGAAAGTCCTCTGGAGTACGTTGAAATACCTGATAGTTGGATCGATTGGGGCGAGTCTCTATTTGGTCGGAACTATAATCGTTTACCAGAAAACCGGAAGCTTTTCCATACCAAAAGAGCTGGACAAGTTCTCGATGGCTTTCATAACAACCGGTATGTTGATGAGGGCAGGAGTTTTCGGACTCGGAACGTGGCTACTCTCATTTCACTCCAGCGTGGATGATGAGCTTTCCGCATTGTTCTCAGGGGCGTTCATAGGAGGAATCGTTTTTCCAATCCATCGAGTTCTTGGAAACTCTCACCAGCTTGTGTATGTTTTCCAAACTCTCTCGATCTTTGGAAGTCTAGTCGTGTTTTCATCTAAGAACTACAAGAAAATTCTCGCCAGCAGCACGATGGCTCATCTAAGCGCGATGCTGTCCATTCCGGACCCATCACTGTATTTCTTGAACCACGCCGTCGCGAAAACCTTTCTTTTCCTGAAAAGTGGGGATTTCAAAAAAGGGGTTATATCAAAACCGGATATCATCTTATCACTCATATCGATAGCTTCACTCGCAGGATTTCCATTCACACTAGGGGCGCTTGCGGAGAATCAATCTCACTCCATTCTTTTGATGTTGTCGAGCTTGATCTCATCAGCTGGTATATTCTCTGTTTTGTCCAGGGTGAAACCACTCAGTGGAGGGTTCAAGATATCATCGATCTTTCCAATTATTCTTGTATTCCCGTTCTTTTCTTTCAAATCGCTACTATCGCTCTTTTCGATACTCGGAATGACTCTTAAAATAAAGAGGGATAGAAAGTTATTCCTCGAGAAAGTCGAGTGGAATGTAGCCTTTGGGTTGATATTCCTAGCGGGGGTGATCTTATTCTGTTGAGTGTAATCATTGGCTACGCCTTATCCATGGCTCTGATCGGCCTTAAATGGTATGTAATTCCCATTGGATTGTCTTCGGTTGTTTTCCATGAGATGTTCAAGCCGAATTGGAGAGAAATTGCTGAGGTGTTCTCAGCGCTAGCTGTAGCGATACCGAAATCGATCGTCATAGGAATATACACCTTGTTCCTCTGTGGTGAAACTTTTAAGACAGTTCCCAACAATCGCGGAGCATCAGAAGTCCTATCCATAACACTCGTCCCGGATATGATAGTCCTGATGAGCGATGACTCAGATCACCATATCCATAAGATGGTGAGAAGATGATCTGGATGGCAGTGGTGGCACTCATCGTGACAGTAACTATGATGCTTAAGCGAAGCCTTTGGGATAAACTTTTGGGGCTGTCATCCCTCAGTGTGAAAGTGTCAATTCTATCGGCACTCGTGGCGTATTCTTTGAGGAAAGGTTTCCTGATGGATGTAGCACTGATGTACGTCATGGCTTCAGGGGCCGGAACGATTCTTTTCCTCATATTCCTTTTGAGGAGAGGAGAAAAGTGATAGGGAACGTGATAATTTGGACTGGTCTGATCGCCATGGTCTTGGGGAGCACTCTTGGAGCACTTGAAAATAGGTTCCTCGTTAGGCTCCACAAAGTCAGCGCGGCGGATTTCGTAGGATTCTCCCTCGTGCTTCTTGGAATGTCGATGAACGGGTTTGAAATCGTGAAGAGTCTTTTATCTCTAATATTTCTGTCCGTGTGGTCGCCATTAATAGCCCATACCCTGGCAAAAACTTTTGTGAGCAGGATGAGAAGATGAGGGAAGCCGTTTCCTGGACAATGGTCGTGATATCGATTTTCGTGATATTGCAGAGCGATCCTACGAGAGCAGTTCTATTGAGACTCTCGCTCAGCATACTTGCCATAGGGTCCTACATGCTCTACATGGCACCAGATGTTGCACTTGCCGAGGCGATGCTCGGAAGTCTGCTCACAACCTTTGTGTACATACTGATGCTCAAAAGCCCCGTGGTGATAAGGGTCGGATACACTCCATCGAAATACCTAATAGAAGAGCACCCTTGGGGAATGGACGGGATATTCAAGGAACTGGTCAACCTGTTTTCCAAGGAAATGGGATACGATGTGAAATATGTGAGGTTCGAATCTACGGAAGATCTGGTGGAATCTTTCAAATCAGGATATCTTGATTTAGCGTGCGGACCAATAACAGATGGATTTCCGATCCTCGAAACCCGGGTATACGTCCTGAAAGACGGATCTGAAAAGGATTTCCTTTCCATGAAAAAAGAGGATTTCGAAAATATAAAAGAATGGAGAAGAGGATTCTACGGAATTCTCGCAAGGAAAAAAGATTTTAACGCCTTTTTGAGAGATCTCGAGGAGAGGGGAGTGATTCGTGAAATCGTTAAAAAATACACGGGTTGAGGTCATTCTCGCTCTCGTATCTATAGCCATCATCCTGACAACGGTGTTTGGAAAGTTTGAGACTTCTAAGTCTATGGCCAAAGAAATCTTTGAGGAGTCGAGGATTCCAAATTTGACAACATCGGTTTATCTTTTTCAAAGATCATACGATACCGTTTTCGAAGTTCTCGTCTTCTCACTCATAGTATCCGGCCTGAGCATAACGAGTAAACCCGATGTTAGAAAGATCGACGATGAGATCTTCAAACTCGTTTCAAGGTTCATGGGATTTTTCATAGGGATTTCCTCAGCGTATCTCGCGCTCACGGGGCATGTGTATCCCGGTGGTGGATTCACGGCAGGGGTAGTTGGTGGAACTTCTCTTCTTCTCATGGGAATATCGAGGGGAATGGATGAGTTTGAATCGAAATTTGAAAAATTCAGGGTACCATTCGTTGAAAAAATCTTGCTGGGAGCTATAGCGGCTGTGCTGATAGCTATCATAGCCTGTACAAAAAGCCGACTAGTGCCCCTGGCTAATTTCCTGATATACTTCAAAGTCATGGCAGGAACGTGGATAATAACCTACGAGTTCTCGAAACACAGGGGGATAATCTGATGAAGGGACACTTCGTATCCTTCGAAGGTATAGATGGCAGTGGAAAGAGTACCCAGGTAAAGAAACTTTGTGACTATATAAAGAGCTTGAACAGAGAATGTATAGCGGTCAGAGAGCCCGGTGGAACTCCAGAAGGTGAGGAGATAAGGAAGATACTCCTCGATGAGAAATCCGATCTGACGCCGGAATCGGAGTTGTTCTTGTTTCTAGCCTCAAGGAGTGTCCTAACGAGTAGGGTGGTGATTCCCGCCTTAAAAAGAGGAGCTTTCGTCATAGCTGACAGGTACTCCGATTCATCTTTAGCTTATCAAGGATATGGAAGAGGAGTGAATTTGAAGATAGTTGAATACGTGAACAAAATAGCAACCTATGGAATCAGACCAGAGATAGTCTTTTATATAGATATACCCGTGGAGGTGGCGATAAAGAGAAAGAACTATTCTGACAGGATGGAAAAGGAAGACTTCTTAAAAA
>JALVXE010000108.1 GCA_027038385.1 Thermotogaceae bacterium | reverse complement strand
GTTTTGCGACGTACACCAATCCGTTGCTGTTTTTGTCGAGATATGGAGTGTCTATCTGATACGGATCTCCGACGAGAATCACCTTTGTGCCTTCTCCAACCCGTGTGAGTATCGTCTTGACTTCGTGGGGCGTTAGGTTCTGTGCTTCGTCAATTATTATGTATTGATTTGGTATAGACCTTCCCCTTATGAACGACAAAACCTCTATTTCTATCTTCCCCTTCTTGAGAAAGTTCTCCAGGTTCATTCCCGTTCTGTCCATTATTATCCCGAGGTTGTCGTAGATCGGCTGCATCCACGGTCTCATCTTCTCCTCCACCCTTCCTGGAAGGTATCCAACATCCCTTCCCATGGGCACCGTGGGTCTTGAAACTATCATCCTCCTTCTCTTGTCTATCCCACAGGCGAGGGCCAGGAGGGTCTTCCCCGTTCCGGCTATTCCTATGAGATTCACCAAACTTATAGAATCATCACACAGAGCGTGCATTGCGAAAAACTGCTCGCGGTTTCTTGGAAATATTCCGGCTCTTTGGAAAAGCTGGAAGGTTTCCTTCGTCGCGATGGATTCCTTACCTATTCTCAGTAGTTCTATCTTTCCGTCTCTGCATATCCCGTACACTCCGGATACATCAAAGTACTCGTTCTCGTAACACTTCTCAACCCCTATCTCCTCGAGCTTCAAATAGCCGCTTCTTTGAAATTTTTCAAGGATCTTTTCGGGAGCTTTCACCTCTTCATACCCTGGATGCAGAACTTCCAGATCCGATTTGTCTGTCAAGTAATCTTGCGAAGGTATTCCAAGGGAATCGGCTTTTATCCTGAGGTTTATGTCCTTGGTGACGAGGTATGTCGGAACCTGGGAGTTCCTCATCAGATATATCGTATAGACGAGTATCCAGTTGTCCATGTACTTCTCATAGAGAAAAGATGGAACGTTCGAAATTTGATCTTCCGACAAGACCATGACTTTGAGAATTCCGCCGTTCTCTAGGTGTATCCCCTCGTTGAGTTTTCCCTTTTCCCTCAGTCTGTCGAGCTCTCTTATAACCTCTCTCGCGTTCCTTCCGACACTTCTTGATTCTTTCTTGAGTCTGTCGAGTTCTTCCAAAACTGGTAGTGGTATCACCACGACGTTGTCCTCGAAGGAGTATATGGATTTCGGGTCGTGTACGAGGACGTTTGTATCCAGAACGAAATTCTTCACCACGGTCTTCACCTCCCGAAGAAGAATACGGGAACGAGCATCTCGATATCGCTCAAGCCTCCATGCATCCCGGAAAGGCTGATTTCCTCTTTTCTGTACCTGAAGTTGAACGAAAAATTCTCGAGGGCTGCGAGGATGACGTCCCCGATTCTTTTGTGATATCCACCGAACAGATCCAAAGCTTCTTCTCTCTTTAAAAAAACCCCGAATTTTCCGTATTTTTCCTCAAGATAGTCGATCAGAGAATTTGGATCCCTGCTGTAAAGGTGCATCATCCTCCTTTCCCCGGCAGGTGGCATATCGAGGTATTCCATTATCTCGTCTTCAGGTGACCACCATATCTCTCTTTCCCTTGGGGTTCTTATCATCCCGTGATCTGCTGTTATCAAAATCGCGGCGTTTTTTGAAATCTCCTTTATCCTTCTTTCAAGAGCCATGAGCACAACCGAGGCCTCCTCCAGATAAGCCTCTTCGCTCTCCACATGTCCCGTCTTGTCGACGTAGGGAACGTACGCGGTTATCAGATGAAAATCTTCCTTGGATAGATCCGTCAACTTCACAAGCATGTCCCCGATGGATGTGTAGCCCACGATCTGTGATCCAGAATGAAGCATCTTCGAGAGGCCAGATTTCGTGTAGATCGATGGTATAAGAGATGCCGAGTTCAATCCATGCTCGGATAGGATCTGAAAGATCGTCTCGACCGGAAGTGAAAAATCCATCCTGTCTTTCAAAAGATCCCTTCCGTATCCGAAAGGTGAAAGCTCTATCATGTTTGTGAGAAAACCGTACTCCTTGAGGAACAAGATGAATCCAAGCATTCCATGCTCTGCAGGAAGAGCGCCTGTGAAGATCGAAGTCAGGGCTGTGGTGGTGGTCGATGGAAACGTTGAAGTTACGATCAGAGGCTCTGGAAAATTTTTCTCAAGGTTCAACATCTCGAAATTCCTATAACCGAGGGCATCAATTATCACGAGAACGATCTTTTCAAATCCGATGGGGAGGTTCAAGGGTTTGTGGATCTCCTCGATTCCGAAGTTTTTCATTATCCAGTTCGGTATGCCGATTATCGAACTCTCGTAATCCGGAACCACAAGATCATCTGGGATTTTCCTCATCCCTTGACAGCTCCTTTCGTCAACCCGCTTATCAGGAATCTCTGCATGGACAAGAATAGCGCAACCATGGGTATCATTCCAAGAAGTGCCGCAGCAGTGAAGAGTCCCCA
>JALVXE010000107.1 GCA_027038385.1 Thermotogaceae bacterium | reverse complement strand
TCTTTCTTCTCAGCTTTCAGATGTCCCAGCATACCGATCTCTAGCAGCAGATCCTTGGCTTTCTTTATAGAAGCCTTCGTTCCGTAAAGTATTAGCCTGCTTCCAGGTATTTCCAGGATTTTCAGATCTGGAAAGAGCGATGTCAGAACGTTCTTTACCGATGCTGGATCAAAGACGCTGATGACTTCATATATCATAGGCTGCTTCTTGTTCCAGACTTCCCCGAGACCTAGGAGTTTTGACTTTCTCAGAAGTGACTCGGCCTTTAAGACGCTGGTTTTATCCCCGTAGATGAGTATAGATTTTCCGGGAAGCCCAGCGAAAACCTTGACCTTGTCGCCCAACACCGAACTCAGCAACTTCGTCGCTATGTCCTTATCGTAAACGGTTAAAACTTCGTAGGTCTTCTCCTCTATCTTCTTCTCCGCCAAAGCCTTGAATATCTTCTTAAGGCTCTCCGGTGTTCCAGCCATCGAGGCAATTGATTTGTTCGATATGTTCCTGAGAAATCCACTCCTTATATCCTGTATTATCGCCTCCTCACTCTCTGCTCCCCAAAATTCCAAAAGCTTCTCCTTTATCTCCTCTGCGCTCTTAGCTATGTACATGGTTCCGTTTGGGAAATACGTGTAGTTCAAATTCATGGACATTATCAGTGTTCTGAGAGCGTCCTCAGGAGTAGAGTTGCTCAGTTTCAAGGAAGGAACTTTCAGATTCACGGCATCGTTGGATATCACTATGTTCACGCCGAGTGATTCCGCTAGGTACTTGACTATCTCTCCAAACGTCATGTTCTCACTGAAAGAGTAGTCGTATCTGCTTCTGCTCTTTAAAAACGTCACAATGAGCTTGTTATCTTTCATCGTTACTATGGGCTTGGATGGTATTATAGTGTAGAAAGATAGGAACGTGTTTCCGTTTAATGAGTAAACACTTATGAAATCGAGCGGGCCGGATTTCACGGGCACCATCGAAAAACTTTCGTAGCACCCTTTCATAGTGATCGTGTAGGTCGTTCCCGAAAAACTCGTATCGTCTTCCATTTCTACCCTTCTCACGAGACTGACAACTACGGATACAGCAGCTTCGTTATCACGAATGTTGATGCTTTTTAAACAGCTTCGATACCCGAAGACAATCGACACCGAAAACAAAACTATTATGAATATCAAATTTTTTCTCATTTTATTATGAACAACCCCCCTTTCACTATATCCAAAACGATGAGTCCCATACTGGACATGTATATGATCATGTATCTGTTGTTTATCAGCTTGTTCGCGTCTTGAACGACTTTCTCACCATCTATGTCAAGAAAGACCTTCTTGTTTCCCTTTCTATCGATTATATAACCACCGAACTTTATGTATCCAACTTCCAAATTACTGCTCAGTAAAAGCCTGTTAAGGTCTTCTCTTTCTCCCTTTATTACGTATGTCGTGAACATATCAGGAGCGGAAACTCCTTCAGTGCACATCTTCACGTAGTCCTTTATGAAATCCGGTGTCAGGTTCTCGGGAGTCTTAACAGCCGGTTTCTTTACACTACTTATGGAAACATCCCCGCTCCCTCCAGACGATCCTGAGAACATGCCCGGCTTGAACATGTAAAACAACGCAGCTGCCCAGACGATCACCGCCACTATCAAGAGTATCTTCGTCCTCCTGCTCACTTTTTCAGCTCCAGGATTCGAATTTTCATGTACACGTCTGCTAGCGACTTCTCAGGATTTGATATGCTTATCGGGTTTTCAGCTCGGTTTCTGAGGTTGATGGACTCCACGTATGAATTGGGATTCTCTATGAAATAGTTGAGTATCCTTACGAATTCCTTTCCGTCCATGACACCACTTATTATGATATCCTCACCTTTCTTGTACACTCTCAATCCCTTGAACATCTGAGGGTTTATCTCAGGTGGATTCTTGAGAACTTTCTTTATCTCCTCCATGGCTTTCAGCTGCTCCGTGTACCTCTTGTAGGATTCCTCCAGCTTTGGAAACTCTCTTTCTAAATCTCTCAGCGTGCTCTTCATCTCCAAGTATCTCGGAACTGTGGCTAAGAACAACGACACGAAGAGAAGAGACAACCCCATGATGAAGAGGTATTTTCTGTTAATGACCAACAAAATCTATCACCACCCTGGACAGCTTCTTTCCCTCTGTTGTGAACACGTCGAAGAGCACGTTCTCTTTAACGTTGCCAAGCTTTCTCAAGGCTTCCGCTATATCATCACTCTTCCTCCTGCCTTTGTAGACTTCATACAGAGACAGATTCAGTTTGTTAGAATCCATCGTCATTCTGCTGAGTATCATCCAGTTGTCTTCGTTTTTTTCGAAGTTCCTCAGGACTTCGCTCAAGATTTTCTTGGACGTGTACGCAGATTTCAGAAAGTCTATTATATCCTTCTTTTGACGCGTCAAAGCCACAAACCTCGCGTTGTAGTCTTTTATAAGACTTTCTATCGTTCTTACATCCTCTTTCTCTCCGGTTATCTCTATCCCAAGCTTCTTTATTATATCCGCGTGTTCTATTTTGATCTTCCATATCTCACGTTTCCACACATGGCTTACAAAGATATACCCACTTATAGAGGGAAGGAGCATTATCAGTAGAAAGATGATAGCAGATTTCAGGGAGACGACTTTAACCTTTTTGTTGTATAGATTCAACTTTTCCAAATTCCCTTCCTCCCCTCAGGAGCAAGCCACTGAGCTCTTTGATGTTTTCGGAATACACCTTTGTCTTCAAAACTTCAGAAGCGGCCTCTGAAAACAGTGAAGAAAAGCTCGAAGGATCGGATATGAGAACCACCAAATCTACGTTTTCTAAGGTCAGCTCTCCTTCTGATCTGAGAAGTTGCACTAATTCTCTGTTTATCTCCATCGCCAGATTCACGAATCCCGTTTTCATGAAGTTTCTGAGATCGTCATCCAGTATCTCACCCATCACGTAAATCTCTGGGATCGATAATCCAAACCTGTCTTTTACTATCTTGAACACGTCCTTCAAATCCGAGTACATATTTCTAACTCCGGCTACTTGCCCGTCGATGACCAGAAATATGCTCACGTAGTTCTTGAAAAAATTTGTGACCAAGTATACCACCCTGCCATGTACCGGGAAAGAAACCGCTTGAAGGTACTTCGTCGCATCCGGAATCACTATGTCGGGTTCCGGGGTTCCAAGGCTCCTCAGATACTTCACGACGTTGTTATCTATGTCCTCACTCTTCGCCACGGCAAAGACACTCTTTCCCATGTGCCTCCCTACCAGGGACACCGATATGTCGTCCATAGATATCCCCATAGTTCTTGCGGCTTCTGCCTTTCCTATACTCAGGATCTCTTTCATCTTCTTGAGCTTTAGCGGGATGAAGACGTCTACGAATATGGTCAAACCCATGTCCAAGCTCGTCACCACGATATCCTCTGGATCGAACTTGAAGTTCGATACGACTTCTTCCCAATCTTCTTTCTCCTCGGAAAACTTTATCTCCTGATGGATCACTACAAGTTTTCCAAAAGAATACCTAGCCTTCGATACCGCAAAATACGTATCCGCAAAATCTATCGCCACAACATTTCTAGGGATGGGCCAATTCATTTCATCTTCACCACCATTTTCCCGGTCACCGGCTGAAACGACACCGTCCCCCTCTTCATGTAAACCGTGCCGGCGGATCTTATGAAGCCCATCTTGTATTTGATGAATCCGCCCGATATGTACTCTATGTCGAATTCTTTTCTTCTCATCCTACTCCTTTCCAACGTCTTCACACCATTGTTTGAAATGATGACCTTTCCTCTTGAGTATCTCTCTTTCATTATCTGCGAGAACACGTAGGCTTTCAGTTCCAGCGGTTCTAAAACCCTTTCATCCATCGTTTTGATGACCGGAATCGCTATGGCGAAACTTAAAATCGTTATGAGAAGAAACCAGATGATCTGTGCGAGCATCACATCCCTCCTCCCAACCTCGATCCCATGGACGCCTGGTAGCTGAATATCGTGGAGTAGATGCTCAAGGCGATGAAAGCTATGACTCCACCGACGAAGACTATCATCATAGGTTCGAGCAGCGATACGAACTTCTTCACGGCTATCCTGAGTTGCTGTTCGTAGAAAATAGCCACCTTGTCCATGACTTCATCGATCTTACCAGTTGTTTCACCCGTTCCGGCCATTTCATAGACAAGTTGTGGAACGAGCCTGGTCTCAGCCATGGCATCCCTAAGACTCTTGCCTTCCTTTATCAGCTCCACAACCTTCTTGGATTTCTCCTCGAAAGTTCTGTTTCCAGTAGCTTGAGCTGCCATCTCCACCGCGGTTGTCAGACTGACTCCAGCCGATACGAGTATTCCCATGGTTCTGGCGAATCTCTCAAGCGCTGACATGGTCTGTATCTTTCTTATCGGAGGAAAGAGAGCTGCTATTCTTTCCTTAACCTTTCTTCCACTAGTGGTCGCGAAGTAGAACCTGAGGCCAAGGAAGGTAACCAATGTACCGATTATTATCTCGTAAGTGTATTTAACCATGAAGTTCTTAGCGCTCACCAAAGCTCCCACGAAACCAGTCGGTTTTATCCCTATACTTTGTATGAGCATCGGGATTATGTAGAACATCATCGCGAAGACGACCAGAACCGCGAACCCCCCGATGAACATAGGGTACCTCATCGATGCCTTGACTTCGTCTGAGAGTTCCTTCGTCGATTCGTAGAAGCTGGCCAATCTGTCCATAACCTTATCGAGAGCTCCTCCTTCCTCTCCAGCCTTCACGAGGTTTATGAAAACAGGCTCGAATCCGCCGACTTCTTCGAACGCTTCTGAAAGGCTCTTGCCGGATTCTATTAGGTTGTTCACCGCCTCCAGCTTTTTTCGAAACCGTTTGGAGAAAACTTCCTGGTTCGAGAGGACACTCAAAGCCTCTTTTATACGGACACCGGCGGAGATCATTGTTGAAAACTGTCTACAGAATATGGCCATTTCTCCGATCTGAACGGAAAAAAGGGATCTCCCTGAAGCTTTTTTGGTCCTTCCTCCAGCCTTTTTCTGCTTTATGTCTATCACTACGAAACCTTTAGAAGCAAGCTCAGCTATCGCTCTTGCCTCGTTGCTGGAGTCGACCACGCCCTTGACTTTCTTTCCCGTCCTATCGTAAGCGGTGTAGGAATAAGACGGCATGACAGATCACCCCTTAGCGAATTCCTCCCAACATCCAATTCTAACATCCAAAGTTCTTTTGTTACACTTTATTTCCTCGTTCAAGTTTCTCGTCCAGTCAACTATTCCCAGACCTGGGTCAAGTATGATCATAAGCTCCCCATCTGGAATTCTACTCCTTGAGAAAATCACCGAACGTCCATCGGTGACCACACCATTCCCCATCGAAAGAACGTGAACGGCTTTCGCCTCCCAAATAGAATAGCTTTCAGCTATCTTTGGCCTTTTGCTATCAAAACTCGGAACACTTATCGCAAATCCCATCGATTCCTTCTCAAGTAGAATCCTGTCCCTCATCCCCTCTCTCTTGAACCTTCTCTCAACTTTTCCAAATTTCTCCTTCAAGCTCTTGAGAACCTCCGGTGGCTCTCCGGACTTCAAAGCTTCCAAGGCTTCTCTCCTGCTCGAGTAGATTGAGTCAAAAGCACCTGACTTTATCAAGTTTTCAACAACAGCTTGGCTGGTTATCTTCAGAACGTCTGATACTCTTCTTCTTTCGAGCTTTGAGATCTTCTCCGGAAGATCTCTTTCAACGCCTTTCACAACGCCTATCGGAAGCCTTATATCTTTGCCCTTGAAACCTCCGAAGGGTTCTTCAACGCTTGGAAGAAGGACTCTGTAACCCAAAAACTGCGCTTCCTTCAGCAAAAGATCGATTTTGTTTTTTTCGTACGGTGAGTGTCTCAGAAAGCTCAGGAGAAATTGAGGAAAATGCTTGCACTTGTAATAAGTCAGATAGTAGCTTATGTGAGCATATGCGATGCTGTGTGATTTGTTGAAAGCGTAGGAAGAGAACTTTTTGATGAATCCAATTATGCTTTCTACCTCAGACTTTGAATATCCGTTCCTCTTTAATCCCTCTTCAAGAACTCCGAGAACCTCAGACATCTTCTTTGGATCTTTCTTTGCGACGGCTTTTCTCAGCTCGTCAGCTTCTGACAAACTCACTCCGGCCATCTCAACCGCCATCATCATCATCTGCTCCTGATATATGGGAAGACCATGGGTATCTCTCAATATCCCCTCTACTTTCCTTGGTACTTTCCAAACTTTCCCGAGTCTTCTGTTCAGATACTCGATGTGTAGTTTCGCCTTCAAAGGGCCTGGCCTGTTGAGTGCAAGAACATCCGAGAGCTCTTTCATATTCCTCGGGGAAACGTACTTCGCTATCTTCCTCGCTTCAGACGATTCGAGCTGAAAAATGGCACTCGTGATTCCACGGGAGATCATCTCGTAAACCTGTCTTAAATCTTTGTTTACACCTAAAAAATTCTCTTTCGTTTCTTCGGAGAGCCTCTTCAAAAAAGACAGGGTTTTCAGGCCGAGGATGTCTATCTTTTCAATTCCGATCATCTTTAGGGAATTCATATCGTACTCACAAACTTTCAAACCATCGTCTTCGTAGTATGGAAGGATCAAGTCCTCCGAGGATACGATTACCCCAGCTGCGTGAATACTCCTTTTCACTGGTAGACCGTAGAGTTCCCTGTAAGTCTTCTTCGAATATTCTCCCACACTTTCCAGAGCTTTTTTCAAGGAGTTTTCCTTGAGAGTCGCGTATGTGGATATCAGGGAGACGAAGGCAAATTTTTTCTCTAGGAGCTTTATAAGTTCCCTTCTCCTTTCGTCTTCCACATCTATGTCTATATCCGGCATCTCCTTTCTTCCCTCGTTTATGAACCGTTCGAATATAAGGCCATAATCTAGTGGGTTGACTAAAGTTATTCCAATCGCATGTGCAAACAGAGAACCAACTGCACTCCCCCTTCCCGGCCCAACGGTTATTCCATTCTCTTTGGCAGTCTCTACTATGATCTGAACCGCTCTGAAGTAGCTTTCAAAATGCTTCTTTCTTATAAGGTCGTATTCGTACTCGAGCCTTTTTTTCCAGTTTTTTGGAAATTTCCGGATATCGAACCAGTCATTCGGTGGATTCGGAAAGTGTTGGGTTTCTCTGAGGTCGTAAACTCGGAAATTCTCAATGGAGAGAGGATCCTCTTCTTTGGATTCCAAAGAGAAGTCACCGTCTGGGATTTTCAAGCCGAGTATCTTTCTCATAGCCTCATAGCTCTTTCTCGACGCTTTGTCCAGATACATGACGGGTCTGAACTCAGAGAAATCTCTAACTACGACATCGTGGATCTTTTTCAAACCTCTGCTTTTGAAGAGAACGAGGCTTCTGTACCCTTTCTTATTCTTGGCAATAAGGATCTTGTTCCCGACTACCAGAGAATGGATCGGGATCATCTTGTTCTTCCTCACGATTTCGTTGAACAAAACGTGAGCGTGAAAATTGAGGTCGGCTATGAGGACAGATCTGTATCCGAGATCTTTGAATCTCTTCACGGCAGCTTCTATATCCACCACGGATCCTCTGAAAGAGTACGGCGTAACGAGAGCGGGAATCATGTTATCACCGGTGCCTGGTCATTTCAACCTCTCGACAACCCTGCTCAGGAAGATTTTTGTGATCTCTGGATCAAGCTGAACTCCAGCGGCTTCTTTCATACGTTTTATCGCTTCACCGATTGGAAGAGCTTTTCTGTATGGTCTGTTGCTCCTCATGGCGTCCCAGGTATCCGCAACAGAGATGATCCTCGATATCAGTGGTATGGAATCCCCTCTCAATCCATCAGGATATCCTTTTCCATCCCATCTTTCATGATGATGCCTCGTGTACACCGCTATGTCCTTTAACCTATCTGAGTATATCAGAGTCTCGTAGCTCCATATGGGATGCCTCTTGATTATCTCGTATTCTTCATTGCTCAGCTTCCCATTCTTTCTGAGTATATCCCCAGGAACAAGGATCTTCCCAAGATCATGCACCAATCCAGCCCAGTAGACTTTCTCAAGATCCTTCTCTGAGAAGTCGAGCTCTTTTGCTATCTCAACTGATATCCTTGCAACGCTTTCAGAGTGTCCCTTTGTATAAGGATCGTGTATCTCAACTATGTGTATTATCGACAAAATGATCTCTTTCTGGAATTCCTCCCTGAGCTTTGAAAGGCGCTTAAAAGCCAGGAAAGCCGATGCTATGTTTCCAAGGGCTGTGAAAACCCTTATCGAATCCCTCGAAAATTCCTTTTCACTACCCTCTGCTATGTCCACAGTCAGGTGACCTAGAAATTCCTCGTCGGCTTTGAACTGACTTATGAGGGTTTTGGAGATGGGTAAGGTAGCGTTTTCAAAAGCTTTCCTCTTTTTGATGTCCATATTGTCAAGGGTTTTCCCTGCTATGTCCTCAACCAACGCTATTCCATCCCCGAGCTTTTGAGATTCCCTGTTCTTTCTTATATCTATGAAATCTTCCTTCTTGAAAGACATTTCCCTAAGCTTATTTATATCGTGACCAACTGCGTGAACAAACCTCCATTTCTTTCCGTTCACAATTGCAACGCTTCCGTAATCGGCTTCTGGTATTATCTCCATAGCCCTGTTTAATATCTCCTTGAGAAAACTCTCTTCATCTTCGAAATCGTAAGCCCCCTTGACTATCTTTGACGTTAAAGCTATCAAGCTTTCCAGTTTGTTTATGGTGAGCTCCTGCTCCTTGTAAGTGCTCTCGAGTTCTTCGTTCATCGCCATTATTTCCTCGTTAGTGGCGGTCAGCTCTTCGTTGAGTATCTCGAGCTTCCTTCCTATCTTTCCATACTCATTGGAGACTATGATAGCCATTCCAGAGCTCAGAGCTATAGAACCATATGGTATGAGCTGTGGAAAACCGTGAAAGAAGATCAACGAGAGCTTGTCGTGGACAACGACGAGCGAGTAGAACAGGAGAGGGGGTGCGTACCTTTTATCTAGCAAATAGACAAAAACAGTGGAGCTTATCAGAGGTATCATCTCGATCGGATAGAGGTACATTATATCAGTTGTGAAGAGGCTTATCACAAAAGATGCTGTCGATACGATCAAAAGAACTTTCGTGAATCTCTTCGATCCAGTTGAATTCTTCTCGATTCCAGCCACAAGCAGAAGTGGAGACGTGAACGAACTGAGAGTCGTTATGACCATTATGAGATCTTTGAGAAAATTCGCTGACAGGAAGTTCAGTGGAGTGTAGTCCATCACGGCAAGACCCGCGAGAAATAAGCCTATACCTATGAGCCTGTACGAAGACTTCCTGTTCTCATCCGCGAACTCTCTCGAAAGCGCCTCAACGAACAACGAAAAGAATATCGGCATTATAAACGCCAGGAGGAAGATATGAGATCCCAGAAACTTGATCAACGAGAATCTTGTAAAAGCCGCCTCGGAATTGGTAATGTACGGGGGTCTCGTTATACCGACTATGTCGTACCCAGGCACCATTTCTATCTCTATCGTCTTCCTTCCTCTTGGTACGTTCAGATACACAGGATCATTCCAGAACGTGTTGACGTCTTTTCTCCCAACCGATAGCTCCTTTTTTCCATCGATCCTGACCTCCATATAACTACCGAAGAATTGCGGTATGATCATCGCATCGCCTTTCACATCTACATTTTTCGAGATCGTGATCTTTTTCTTCCTCTGTTCCAAGAAAGGGACTTCTATCCTACTTCCTTCACTGCGCCAAACTCCGCCAAGATTTTCTCCTATGGGTGAAAACACCCACTCGTAGATAAAGGAAAAGGTAACAATCACTAGGATCTGGATGAGTAAAGTTTTAAGGATGTTCAAAGTATCACCTCAGATGGAAAAGGTCGAGAGTGGATCTGGAGAGTGGGTCTTCAATAAGATTCTACTACAAATTCGTCGTTAAGAAAAACGTGCCCGGCGGGATTTGAACCCGCGACCCCCGGATCCGCAGTCCGATGCTCTATCCAGCTGAGCTACGGGCACGTTTAAAAGAAAAGGCGGGTCGTCCCCGCCTGGCGGGGGGAGTGGGATTCGAACCCACGGTGGGGAAAACCCCACACTTGCTTAGCAGGCAAGCGCCTTAGGCCACTCGGCCATCCCCCCGAAAGCGATAAGCATTGTACCACACCGCTAAAGATTTTTTCAAGCTTCTTTGAATTCGCCTTATTAGTTCTCACGAATCGGCATACCTTTTCAAATGTGGTAGTGGCAATTTATTAATAAGGAATTTATTAATAAGGGAAAAATCTCCTTTCTCCTAGAGTTCAAGTTGATGAAATTTTCAAAAAATTCTATAGTTGTTGTATATTATCTTTTTACCAGATCTTCCAAGGGGGGATAAGAATGGAAAGGATAAAACTCATATTCGAAGACGACGAGAGGGAAATTGAAATTGAACGAGGAGAAAGACTTATAAAGGTTGTCAAAGATTATGGAA
>JALVXE010000106.1 GCA_027038385.1 Thermotogaceae bacterium | reverse complement strand
GTAAAACTGCTCACGAGAAAAAGCTTTCAAGCGGTGTCAGGGAAAACTTGAAGCAATCTAAAAGATCTTCCGAGATTCATTCTGAAGTGAAGGGTAAAGAAAGGCAAATTTCTGAAGAGAAAACGTTTGGAGAAAGTTTTCCGGGTGATAGTTCAACAAAGGTTGAGGAGTCAAGAGAATTTTTGAAAAGTGGCGATTTAAATCCTCATAATGTCGTGAAAATTCCTTTGAAAGAAGTCAAGAAGGATCTCCATGGAAAATCCGGTGATCATGGCAGGAAGGAGAATTTAAAACATCAAAATTTCATGAATGTCGAAGAGAGTTTCGAGAAACTCGAGAATCTTTCCAGTTACGGGGGGGCCGTCCGAGGAGAGAGAGTTCATTTCAAAAAGCCCTTAGAAAAGATCCTTTCTAAGAAACTTTCGAGAGAAGTTAAATCCTCTTCTGAGGTGGAAATTCTCAAGGAGGTATCGAGGGTTGCTGAAGAGAAAATCAATGTCTCAGAGACCGACGGCACCTCTGAAAAAAGGAGCTCTAGGAACAAGAAGGTTGATGTCAAAAAGGGTGAATCTGGTGATGATCCAAAATCCGAAGTGAAAATGAAAGTTCCCAACGGTTCGGTTAACTTGGCAGAATTTGTGGGAGGACTTTCTAAAAACGGTGATTTGAAGTTGGATGAGGTTTTGAAGGATACGAAAAAGAGTGTCAATATCGCGAAGAATCTCGAGGTTCAATCAAAGAAGAGCGTTGACGCCAAATCGCATGACAGGAAGAAGATTCTGCTGGAAAACGTGAGAATAGAGATAACCGTCTCGAAGAAGGTTAAGGACGCTTATCAGAGTTACGAATACGATCACAGAAAGTTCAAGGATATATTCAGAAAAATCCAGCAGGTGAAGGAAGAGATAAACCTCATGCGGTTTTCTGAAAGCTCTCACAAGTCCGAAGGGCCTCGAAATGTTACGTCTTCTCCTGTAAGTGAAAGGGTAAGGATTGACGAGATCATAGATAGGATATCGAGGATTTTGGAAAGCAAGAAGAGTCAGCCAAAGTTCGTGGAAAGGGCTAGGATGGATCTCGAACCCCCAGACCTTGGAAAGTTGGAAGTCGAGATATCGAAGGAGGATAAGAGTGTAGCCCTTGTTTTCAAGGTAAGTTCCCATCATGCGAAGGATTTGATAGAGAAGAAGTTAGACACGTTGGTACACAGACTGTCGAGTGATGGCTTCAACGTTGAAAAGATCGAGGTGAGAGTGGAGAAGGAGGAAAGGCACGAGGAAGACCTGACAGACCATCAGGAAAACAGAGGACAGAGAGAGAAAGATGAAAATGAAAAGAAAGAGAAAAGAGAGGAAGGTGAGAAGAAATGATGGTCAACAATGACCTCTCATCGATGTATTTAAGCACCCTGAACGCTTTCAGGTCAAGGCCTGATAAGAAGAAGATAGACAAGCAGGCCTTCTTGATGCTTCTTGTGACCGAGTTGAAGAACCAAAACCCTCTCGAACCCCTTACGAACAAAGACCTCATAGCCCAGCTCACTCAGCTCACGTCTTTGGAGAACATATCCAATATGACGAAATCCGTTACGGACTTCGTCAGCTCTTCCATGTCTATGCAGAAAGCTCAAGCAGCTTCCATGGTTGGAAAAGACGTGGTCGTTCATGCGAACAATCTGGAGCTCAACAACGGGAGGGCAGATCCCATTTACTTCAAGGTTGACAAACCGGCGCACCTCTATGTGAAGATCACGGATTCGAACGGCAGGCAAGTTTACTTCGAAGATCTTGGCAACACGACTGCTGGCCTTCACTCTTGGGTTTGGGATGGGAAGGATTCGAGTGGAACGGCTCTCCCTGATGGAACGTACTTTTATTCAGTTTACAAGGTCAACCCGGATGGTAGTGAGGAAGAAATAGGAGGTTTGGAGCAGGGACGCGTTGAGGCGGTTCAGTTCACGGATGGAAAGATATACATTCTCGTGAACGGGCGAAGGTACCCCGTGGATTCCATAGTCGAGATATCTGAGGAGGTGGGTAAGTCATGATGAGATCCATGTTCAGCGGGGTTTCGGGACTTCGAAACTTCCAAACGGCGATGGACGTTGTAGGAAACAACATCGCCAATGTGAACACCGCTGGTTTCAAAGCATCTAGAGTCACTTTCGAGAGCACTCTCTCTCAAATGCTTAGGATAGCCATGGCTCCTAATGGAAAGATAGGTGGAACGAACGCGATTCAGATAGGTCTCGGATCAGATCTCGCCACAATCGACAGGATAATGACTCAAGGAGCCTTTCAAAACACCGGGAAGAAAACGGATCTCGCCATAAAAGGTTCTGGATTCTTTGTCCTTTCGGATGGAAAGAGGGAGTACTTCACAAGGGCGGGAAATTTCGACGTCGACACCGACGGATCTTTGGTTCAGCTCTCATCCGGTT
>JALVXE010000105.1 GCA_027038385.1 Thermotogaceae bacterium | reverse complement strand
ACATAATCCTTGGATTTCTTCTTGTTGAGAGGATCGCCGAAAAGAAACTTGACAAACTTGCAAAGAAATACATATTCAAACCGGCCGGAATGGAAAGGTCATCTTACAACCCAAAGAACGGAAGAATTGCTCCAACGACATTCAAAGGAATTGTCCACGACCCAAACGCCAGAGCACTTGGTGGAATCTCCGGAAACGCCGGGCTTTTCTCAACGGCTATAGACGCTGCGAAATTCATGATCTCTTATATAAACGGCAAAATAATCCACCCGGTGATAGTCGAATTAGCCACAAAGGATTTCACACCGAATCTGGAAGATCATCGGGGACTCGGCTGGAAGATAAAAGAGGGACTTAGTGAGGTTTTTCCTGAGTTGGCATCTGATGGAACGTTTGGCCATACCGGATACACTGGAACATACCTCTGGTACGATCCATCAAGAGACTGTGGAGCTGTTTTGCTTACAAACAGGGTGAACTTATCCGATACTCCGAGGTCAAAATCACTGATGAACGAATTCAGAAGAAGAGCCGGAAACAAGGTGATCGTGTCGTGCTGATAAACGCTTTTCCACAAGAAAAAGAGCTGACGATCGCAGGTATGATGTCGGGGACTTCCTTTGACGGCATCGATGTCGCGATAGTGAGAGCAAAAGGCGCTTTCACATCTCTGAGATACAAAGTGTTGGAGCTTTGCTTTCATCCGTATCCAGAAAGCGTCAAGTCGAAGATAGAGAAATTTCTGAAAAATCAGGATATCGAAATACTCTCAGAACTCGATATCGATATAGCTCTTGAACATGTTAGAGCTTTAAAAAAATGTCGTTACCTTCCCAAAGTGGACCTCATCTCAATGCACGGCCAGACCGTTTGGCATTCTCCAAGGAAGAAGTCGTTGCAGATAGGAAATGCAGATTTGGTCGCTATCCAAACAGGGAAGATCGTTGTCTCTGACTTCAGGAGCAAAGATATAGCCGCCGGTGGTGAAGGCGCCCCGATAACTCCCTACATAGACTACTGCATCTTCTCAAAATCCAAAACGATCGCCCTTAACAACATAGGTGGGATAAGCAACTTAACGGTAATCGGAAATTCACCGGAAGAAGTACTGGCTTTTGACACGGGACCGGGGAATGCTCTCATAGATATCGCCGCAAGAGAAAAATTCGGTGTGGATTATGACGAAGGAGGGAAATTTGCGCTCTCTGGAAAGATCTTTGAAGATGTAGCAAAAAGAGTTCTTGAATCTGACGAGTACATCTGGAAGAATCCTCCAAAGAGCACAGGAAAAGAATATTACAATTCGGATTTTTTGAAGAGATTCGATATAGAGAATCCGCACGATCTCATCGCGACCACTACGTATTACACAGCCCTTACGATGAGAAAATCCTATGAGATGTATGTTCTTACAAGATTCCCTGTAAAAAGTGTCTATCTCTCTGGTGGTGGAACTAAGAATCCGGCTCTTTTGAGATTCATAGAGAAAGAGTTATCAAAAATTGGGATCAGAACATTTGTATTCTCGGAGAGATTCTCAGATTTCAAAGAGGCTATATGGTTTGCCCTCCTTGGGAATGAGTTCGCAAAGGGGCATTTTTCCAATTTGCCATCGGTTACGGGGGCCAGGAAGAGAGTAGCACTTGGGAAGATATCCGTTCCGTGGTGAGAGGAGGGATGAGCGTGTTGAAGAGGATTTCTTTGGTGTTTCTCCTGATGTCTTTGATTATTCTCGCAGAGCCCATGAAACCCATAAAACCAGCTGAGTATCAAAAGATGATGGGAGTTGGAATAGACGTTGACTGGGCGATGTTCAAAAGGGTTCGAAAGGCTTTCCTGAAGGCCTATGAAAACGGGATAAGTGTTCCGAAGATGTTCAAAGACAGGGGATTCTCCCACGTTAGGATAAGGGCGAACGACGACGTTCTCAAGGATCCGGAAGCCATGAGAGCTTTGAAAATTTCAGTTGACGAGTCTTTAAAAGCTGGCCTCTTGCCTGTTATCGCTTATTCGGCATCGGATTTCATGGAAAATCCGAGCAAAAAAACGTTGGAGGAAGCCGTGAACTGGTGGAAGAAAATAGCGGAAATTTTCAAAGGATATCCTTACTATCTGTCTTACGATCTGATAATAGAGACGAACAAGAATATAAGACGCCACAACGATCTTTTAAACGAATTCTACGAAAGGGTGATACCAGAGATAAGAAAGATCGATCCTTACAGGATAATCTTCGTAACGCCGAACGATGTTTCAAATCCGTGTTATCTGAAATACCTGAAATTTCCAAAAGATCCGTACATCATGATTCAGTGGCATTTCTACGCTTCGGGCCCAAGCAAGAAGAATCCAAAAAAGCTCTGGACGACTGGAACAAAGGAGGAGAAAAAGCTCATAACGGATAAGATAGAGTGCGCTCTATCTTGGGCAAAGAAAATGGGAATGCTCACATGGGTCGGTGCCTGGATGCCGAGCAACTACAACAAATCTCATAAAAACAGAAAATTCCCTGATGGAGCTCCTGCTGGGGGTGATTACTCTCTTGATGAGATAATTAACTTTGCAAGTTTCATGTCCCACGCCTTGAAATCTCACGGCGTCCCCTACGCGATAAACGCGGATACGAAATTCTTCGACATAGAGCACCTCAGGTGGTATAAAAGCGTGTCGAAAGTGCTAGATGTGATACTGGATCCATGATCAGCCCTTCACAGATCTATCCAGGAGTCCTTTCCAAGATCGGGCTTCAATCTTTTCAGCTCGTGTTAAGTTTCAAAGATCTTAGAAACGCTGATGATGAACTCACTTTTTCGAGCTTTGACAGGCTGCTATCTCATTGATGTTTTTATCTTCCTTGAGATCTTCGATGCTACTTTAGCTTTGAGCACAGCTGAGTGCTTTCTTTTCTTTGATATGGTGATCCTCTTTTGGACGAGTTTTGCTTATGGCTCAAAATTGTGGACCACCTCGCCTGTTGTGTATTTGATGAACTTTATATCAGGTACAATATGGGTGAGCAAGGATTTTGATGAACTTTCGAGAACTTTGAAAGTAGAGTGAATAGATCGATTATCAAATCTTTTCATCGGTGTGAAACACGATGCCTAAAATTTTCAAATGGACCAATCATGCTCTTAAAAGCATCAGTGAGAGAGGAATTTCTCGAAGTCTTGTGGAAGATGCCTTGTTGCATCCGGATGAAATCGTTGAAGGTCACAATAAAAGGGTGGTCTATCATAAAATTGTCGGCAACAAGCTACTAAGAATCATCGTGGATTGTGAGAATGCAATTATAACAGCGTATATGACGCGTAAAATTAAAAAGTATTGGAAGGGTGATAAGTTGTGAAAATCAGGTATTCAAAAGAAACGGATGCTCTTTATATAAGGTTCAACGAAAAGGAAATAGACAGTTCAGACGAAATAGCTGAGGGGGTAATCGTGGATTTCAACAGCGAGGGAGAAATTGTAGCTATCGAGATACTGGATGTTTCAAAACGCGCCGATATTTCGAAGATCCTGGTTGAATCGTTCCAAAAAGTTGAAGTTGTGGGATGACGATGAATACAGAGCACAATGTCGGTCTTCGTTCTTTAATAATGGGCCACATCGGAGTTATTTTTAATTCATACAATAGCTGACCTCATCCAGAACCTTCCCTCTCTGGAGTATACCTCGTATCCCAATGCCTGACGTTGCCTTTGCGTGTTGTATCCTAGGTACACATCGTACACAGCTTTACCTTCATCAGAATCTTTCAAGCTGCTCCACGAAAGGGTAACCAGCGATGGATCTACTCCGATGGCTTCGTCTGCAAGGTTTGAATTTCTTGGAACACTCGGAGAGGAGGGTTTATACTTATCCCATGAAAGTTTTTCATCCCTTCACGGATCCAGCCAAGAGTCCTCTTATGAAGTATCTTCCCAGGAATATGTAGACTAGTATCGTTGGGAGGGCTGTTATTAGAGCTCCTGCCATTTGAACGTTCCACTCAACCACCTGAGACCCGGCCAGATTGACGAGAGCCACGGTAACAGGTTGTTTCTCGGGGTTACTTGTCACAGTCACGGCGAACAAGAATTCGTTCCATATGTTTGTGAACTGCCAGATTATCACAACGACGAACGCAGGTATTGAGAGCGGAAAGAGGATCTTCGTGTAGGTCGTGAAGAATCCAGCACCGTCTATCTTGCTCGCTTCGACAAGCTCTCCCGGAACTTCCATGTAGTAGTTTCTGAATATCAGCGTCGTTATCGGTATGCCGTATATCACATGGACCAATATCAAGCCAACTATGGAACCGTAAAGCTTTATCGACTGGAGAAATCTTATGAGAGGGAAAAGGATACTCTGATACGGTATGAACATCCCAAAGAGTATGAGCATGAAAACTATCTTGTCTCCTCTAAACCTAACCTTTGAGAACACGTAGCCGTTTATCGATCCCAAGAATGCGGATATCAGCGTAGCGGGAATCGTGAGATAGAAGCTGTTCTTCAGATTCTTCCCTATCTTTGAAAATGCTTTCTTGAATCCCTCAAAAGACCAGTGCTTTGGTGGATTCCACATGGTGGACATGTCAACTTCAGACAGAGGTTTGAAAGATGTGTTTATCAAGACGTACATCGGGAGGAGGTAGTAAATTGCGAAGAACACCATTATGAGGTAGATGACAAACTTTCTCATCGTCTTACCTCCTCCTTCATGGAGTTAACGAGGTACGGAATTATGACGACGGCTACCATTAGGAGCATTATTATCGATATCGCGGATCCCCTTGCGTATCTGTTGCTCCTAAACGTGAGCTCGAACATGTATATGGACGGCATATCGGTGACGAAGTCCGGCCCACTTCCAGTCATAGCGAACACCAGGTCGAATATCTTCAGTGATATATGACCGAGTATTATCATCGCACTCAGTGTTATCGGTTTCAGAAGGGGAAACTTTATCTTCCAGAAAACCTGCCATTCGGATGCTCCATCGACTTTAGCAGCTTCCTCTATATCAACCGGGATCCCTCTCAATCCTGCCAGGTACATAGCCATCGTGTATCCAGACATCTGCCAAACGGCCGCTATTATCACAGGGATGAGAGCTAGGTTGAATGGACCTATATGCTCTGTGCTCGTGTACCACCCCCACATGAGCTGATCGAGTCCCAGCTTTTTAAATACGAGATTTATACCCTGAGGATCACTCGGAACTATTCCCGGAGCGAATATCCATCTCCAAACGGTACCTGTGACCACGAAAGATATGGCCATCGGGAAAAGGTATATGTTCTGGAAAACCTGCGCCCCTTTCAAGCCTTTGTCTACCAGCACTGCGAGTAGAAGCCCTATACTCATAGATCCCACCAGGAAGAACAGTGTGAAGAACAGTGTGTTCCAAAGGTCCTTTATAAATCTGTCATCTTGAAAGAGCCTCTTGTAATTTCTGAATCCAACGAAGTGGTATATCCCCCTGAGGAGCGAGGAAAAGCTGTTCCAGTTCGACGTGGAGACCCTGACAGTCCAGAATATGAACCCGTAGACGAATATGGCTATTGCTATTATGGAAGGTAAGATCACGAGAAGACCTATCAGGACTTCCTTCTTCACGAATATCCCCCCAGTCTCGGAGAAAGGGAGGGGTTTCCCCCTCCCTTGGGATTTTAAACCAAGCTTTGGATTATTTCACGTTGTAACCGTTATCTTCCGCTATCATTAGTATCTTTTTGAACGTCTTGTCAACATCCCTCGTGGTTACGAACTCATCTATGGCGTCCATGAGAGCCGTGGAGAAGCTCTCAGGAGCAGCAGAGCCGTGGATTATGGATGGAGTGAGTTTCTTCGTGGCGAAATCCTTCATGGACCATCTCAGATAGACATCGTATTTGCTCTTATCGGCATCGAGTCTTGCAGGTATCGATCCCTTTATCGGGTTGAAAACGTCTTGAGCTTCCCTTGAGGCTATGAGCTTGAGCCATCTGATGGCGTTTTGCCTGTGAGGAGCGCCTTTCGGAAGGCCGAACGTATCGGAGACAACCATGAACGCATCCTGAGTTCCAGGAAGTGCGAACCAACCGAACTCAACGCCAGGAGTCCATCCAAGCGTTTTGAGATATCCTTCCGCCCAGTCTCCCATGACCGTGGCCAGAGCCTTTCCTTCGTAGACCAACCTGACCGCATCTTGCCAAGTCATAGCGGCATGATCTGGGTTGATGTAGTTGAGCATCTCCTTCATTATCTCAAGGGCCCTTCTTATACCGTCGTTGTTGAAGGAAGTCTTGTTCTTCCAGAGTCCATTGTACGCATCTGGACCGAGCTCGGCGAGCATCAAGCTCTCGAAGAGATGAAGCGCAGTCCATTTGTTCTTGTCTCCGAGTGCCAATCCTATGTATCCTTTCTCCTTCGCTCTCTTCAAGTATTCGACAAATCCATGCCAGGTTTGTGGTGGTTCTTCCATCCCTATCTGGGCGGCTATTTTCTTGTTGTAGAAGACAACGTTTGCTCTGTGAACATTCAGCGGTATCGAATAGACTTCTCCCTTGTAACTACACATATCAAGTATGGCTTTTGGGAACTTATCGAGTGCGTTCATATCTTTTAGTATCCAGGTTATAGGTTCCATCATTCCAGGCACAACGTATGTGTCTATGAGCTCCATTCCAGCGTGAACCTGGAAGGAATCTGGCGGGTTGCCCCCTAGCATCCTCGTCTTGAGAACCGCCTTTGCGTTTGTACCCGCTCCACCGGCCACTGCTGCGTTGATTATCTTGACGTCCGGATAATACTTGTGGAACAGATGAAACAATGCCATCAGAGCTTCTTCTTCTCCCCCACCGGTCCACCAGCTGAATATCTCGAGTGCATTCTCTTTCGCCCACAGAGTGCCTGCGAAGAAAAGTACACCTACAAGAAGAACTGTCAGAAACTTTCTCACCACACACACCTCCCCACAGAGTTTTTTGTGCTGCAGCTGAAGCGTTATAATTCTCACCAGAGAGAATTATATAACTTCGCCCCATATGTGAAAAAATTTCCTAAATTTATAGCAAACCAAACTCAACACTCAGGAGGTAGGATTTTGCGGATATTTGGAAGAAAAGTTTCTAAGGAATTTTTTTCAATAATTGATAAAAACTTTTCACTAAATTGGAGTATCGAGAAAGTTCACCTTGGCTTCTCGGTTAAAGGCTTTGTGAGGGGAAAACCTGGAAAAGTGGAAGTCCTCAGGATGGATGCTCCTAAGAGAGTACTCGCAGGTGGTTGGCAGTCTTGGAGTAATTTCAAGGTTCTGGATACCAAAGGCCAAACCTTTAAATCACGGGATTGGAAATACAGGGATACCCCCGTTCCGAGCGAGAAGCACTTATCCGATTACTTCATAGCCTTTGAAGGAACCGTTGTGGGATTTCTCTCATCTCGGTTTGCACATCCGTATTTCGAGGTCGAGGATGATCAGATAGTGGCGTATCTCGATTACTTCGACTCGTATTTTGAGGAATACATCCCTATCGAACCCCTGGTCGTTCTCGAAGCTAAAAGTACTCCTCTTATCCTTGAGATCTACTCCCGAATGATCGCGAAGGAGAATCATGTGGTTTTGAGAAAGGAAAAACCGATCGGCTGGAGCAGCTGGTATCAATACTTTTCGAACCTGGAGTGGCCAGACGTTTTGATGAATCTCGAGATGGCGGGAGAATTTCCCATAGAGGTGTTCCAGATAGACGACTCTTACGAGATGGATATAGGAGACTGGTATGAGACAAAGCCTGGTTTTCCAAGCTTGGAGATCATCGCAGAAACCATAAAAGAGAGGGGATTCAAACCCGGAATATGGCTCGCTCCTTTCAGCGTATCCGAATCATCGAAGATCTTCAAGGAGCATCCCAACTGGGTGGTTAAAGAGAACGGTAAGCCAAAGGTAGCTTACAGAAACTGGGGAAAGGACGTGTACGCTCTGGACCTCTCAAATGAAGAAGTTCTGAATTGGCTTCAAGATCTCTTTTACAATTTGAGAAAGATGGGATATGAGTTTTTCAAGATAGATTTCCTATTCGCAGGAGCCATTCCTGGGGAGAGAAAAACGGCTGAATCTCCGATAGCGTCGTACAAAAGGGGAATGAAGGTTATAAAGAAAGTCGCCGGTGGTGCCTTCATACTCGGATGCGGTGCTCCACTTGTTCCATCGGCGGGGCTCGTTGATGGGATGAGGATCAGTGAAGATACCGCACCCTACTGGGATGCGGAAAATGAAGAGATATCCGCAAAATACGCATTGAGAAACGGTATAACGAGGTATTTCTTCCACAAAAGACTTTGGTACAACGATCCGGACTGCCTGATACTCAGAGACGATTCAAGACTCTCGAAAGAGCAAAGAAAGATCTACGCACTCGTTTCAGGAACCCTTGATGGTCTGATCTTTCTGAGCGATGACCTCAGAAAGCTGTCTGAAGACGAGAGAAATCTCTTGAAAAAGGCTTTGGATATATCCGGCGGAAAGCCCAGGGTGGAAAACGTCATGGACGATTCCATGAGATACGAGATAACCTCCAGGGGATCCAGATCTGGAAACGTTCATCTCGTAGTGGATCTCGAGAGTTCGGAGTACAAACTCGAAGTAGACAACTCTTTTAGAATAGACAAAAGGGAGAAGCTCAGAGACGATGGGAGGAAGTTCTACTTTTACGGGGAGGTCTCGTGATGCAAGAGCTCAGGTTCAATCCGATCACGGGAGAATGGGTGATAGTCTCCACCGCAACTCAGAGAAGACCTGTGAGGCCATCGAACGTGGAATGTCCCATATGTCCCGGAGGTATGGAATTTCCAGACGTTGAAAGTTATGACATAGTCGTTTTTGAGAACAGGTACCCATCTCTTTTGAGAAATCCACCGGAGGTTGAATCGAATGGGATATTCAAAAAGAAGAGGGCTTTCGGCGTGTGCGAAGTGATCGTCTACACGAAAGATCACAACTCCTCCCTCTCGAGAATGCCGCTCGGACAGATAGAAAAGCTCATCAGAGTTTGGAAGGACAGAACCAGAGATCTCTACAGTTTGGATTTCGTCAAGTACGTTTTCATATTTGAGAACAGGGGGAAAGAAGTGGGTGCATCGCTCTCACATCCACACGGCCAGATATACGCTTTCCCATTCGTGCCGAAAAGGATAGAAGCGAAGGTAGAAGCTATGAGAAAATGGTACGAGGAAAACGAAAGTTGCCCGGTATGCGACGTTCTGAAAAACGAAGACGGGGAGAGAACCGTATACGAAAACGATTCGTTCATCGCTCTGGTTCCTTTCTACGCGAGGTTTCCGTATGAAGTTCACATATATCCCAAAAGGCATATAAGTACGATCTTGGAACTATCAGAAGATGAAGAATCCGACCTCGCGAGATCCATCAAAACCGTGGTTATGAAGTACGACAAGCTGTTCGATCAAGAGTTTCCCTATATGATGATGCTCTTTCAATCCCCGCTGAAAGAGGATGTCGATCACTTCTTCCACTTTCACATAGAATTCAATCCACCGAAGAGGGATAAAGACAAGATCAAGTGGATGGCGAGTGTCGAGACGGGAACTTGGACCTTTATAAACCCGGTAGCGCCGGAAGAAGCGGCCAGAAGGCTCCGGGAGGTGAAGGTTTGACGGTATCGTCACCTGGAAGGGTGAACATAATAGGTGAACATGTCGATTACAACGACGGGTTCGTTCTCCCGTTCGCCATAGATAAAAGAACGTGGGTCGACGCGAAACCATCCGATGAATTCGTGATATCCTCAAAAGGGTATGGAAGAGTGAGAATTCGAAGATTTGAGAAAACAGGGAAATGGATCGATTACGTCATCGGAGTATTGAACGAGATCGAATCACGCGGTTTTAAAGTTCATCCGATCGAGGTAAACATCTGGAGTGATATTCCACCTGGAAAGGGACTCTCAAGCTCGGCCGCGCTCGAAACCGCAGTCACACTTGCAATATCAGAGCTTCTGGAACTCGAAATTGGAGAATCAGAGATAGTTGATATATCTGTGAGTGCCGAAAGAAACTTCGTGGGAGTTCAATGCGGCGTAATGGACCAGTACACCGCGGTATTCTCGAAGATTGGAAAAGCCCTTCTCTTGGATACAATGAAGATCTCTCACGAGTACATTCCCCTCAGATTAGATGGCCTTTCCTTTGCCATAGTAGATTCCAAAGTCAAGCATTCCCTTGCATCTGGAGAATACAACAAAAGAAGAGAGGAGACAAAGAGGGTACTCGAGCTCCTTGGAATATCATCTTACAGATACGTAGATCTGAAGGATCTCGAAAAGATAGAAGATCCCAAACTTAGAAATCGTGCAGAACACGTTCTGAGAGAAACGAGAAGAACCGTTATCGCGGCAGGCCTCTTAAAGGAAGGGAAGGTCGCAGAACTCGGGGAACTTCTTTACGAATCTCATGAGAGTCTTTCAAAGCTCTACGAGGTTTCATGTGAGGAGACGGATTTCATAGTGGATTTCCTCAGAGGGAATGGAATAATCGGTGCGAGGATGGTTGGGGGAGGG